>JBBWZU010000555.1:0-4217 GCA_039649225.1 Hyphomicrobiales bacterium
CTATTCGCCCCTTTTCATCCCCAAACCTCGTCCGCGATCTCCACGATCATGCGCAGCTTCGCCCACTGCTCGTCTTCGGCCAGCGTGTTGCCTTCTTCCGTGGACGCAAAGCCGCATTGCGGCGACAGCGCCAATTGATCGAGCGGCGCAAACTTCGCGGCCTCCTCGATGCGGCGCAGGATCGTGTCGCGGCTCTCAAGCTGCCCGGTCTTTGACGTGACGAGGCCGAGGACCACGGTCTTTCCCTTGGGCAGGAAGCGCAGCGGCTCGAAGCCGCCGGCGCGCTCCGAGTCGTATTCCATGAAGTAGCCGTGCACCTTGATCGTGTTGAACAGAACATCCGCGACCGGCTCGTAGCCGCCATTGGCCACGAAGGTCGAACGGAAATTGCCGCGGCACAGATGCATCGTAATGGTCATGTCGGCGGGAATATCCGACATTGCCGCATTGATCATGCTCGCATAGGTGAGCGGTAGCGTATCCGGATTGTCGCCGCGCGCCTTCACGTGCTCGCGCAAGGACGGATCGCACAGATAGGCGAGATTGACTTCGTCCAGTTGGAGGTAGCGGCAGCCCGCATCTGCGAAGCCGCGCACCACCTTGGCGTAGAGTGCGCCAAGGTCGCGATAGAACTCATCCATGTCCGGATAGATCTCTTCCGGCACGGCCGCGCGGCCTTGGCGGAAATGCAGCGCGGACGGCGAGGGGATCGTCACCTTGGCGGTCTGTCTGGTATTCGCGAGGAGAAACCGGAACTGCTCGATCTGCGGATGGCCGGAGAAGCGCCCGAGCTTTTCGGCGACGCGCGAGACCCATTGCTTGGGCTGCAGGCCGCCTTGGAATTTGAGCTTGCGGTCGCCGAGCTTGGTCTCGATGCCGTCGAGCGCTTGCAGGAAGTCGGTCTGCCACGAGGCGCGGCGGTATTCGCCGTCGGTGATCGACTTGAGCCCGACCGCCTCCTGCCGGGCGACCAGCTTCTTGATTTCTTCGTCTTCGGTCTGCGTCAGCGCGGTGGCATCGATCTCGCCGCGTTCGCGTTTCGCGCGTGCGTCCCGCAATGCCGCCGATCGAAGCAGGCTGCCGACATGGTCAGCCCGGAAGGGCGGCTTGGTACGCTGCACGTTTCTTATTCCTTGCTTGTCCCTCCCCGGAGGGGAGGGTGCCGCCGAAGGCGGTGGGTGGGGCGGTTGTTCGCGTTTTCAAGCCCCACCCCGCCGCGCTTCGCGCGTCGACCCTCCCCCTGCGGGGGAGGGATAAGAAAGAGGCTACTCCGCCGCCGCGAGCGCGGCCTGCGCCTCTTCCAGGATGAAGTCGTACTTCACCTCATAGAACGGCTCGTTCATCGTCTCGCCGTTCGGCGCCTTGCCCGGCGGCCTCTTCACGAATTCGACGACCAGAGGGCCCTTCACCCCGTAGACGACGTCGTTGTCGATGTATTCATCGCCCTTCTGGAACAGGTGCGTCGTCACGCTGCTGTAGCCGGGCGCCGAGATCGCGAAATGAATGTGCGCCGGGCGCATGTGGCTCATGGTGGTGCGGCCGAACAGCGCTCCGATCGGGCCGTCCATCGGGATCGTATAGCTGATCGGCGCGACCGTGCGGATCACGTAGGAGCCGTCGGCCTGGCTGTGGTAGATGCCGCGCATCCACGGCTCCACGGTGCGGCGCTGTTCTTCGTAAAGGCCTTCGCCGTCGGTCTGCCACAGATCGAGCATCGCGCCCGCGACCGGCTTGCCATTGAGGCCGCGCACCATGCCGGTAACGAAGCACGGGATGCCGGGCGCGCCCTTGGCCATGCTGTCGCCATTGGCGATTTCGGGCGCGTCAGGGATATGGAACGGGCCTTCCACCGTGCTCGGTGTCGCGCCTTCGACGCGGCGGTTGTTGATGTCGTCGACCAGCATGGAGACGCCCATGACGTCGGAGGCAAGGATGAACTCCTGGCGCTTGTCGTCGCATTTATGGCCGATCGCGGTCAGGAACTCGATCGCCTTGAACCATTCGGCGCCGCTCGGCTGCACTTCGCTGACGAAGGCATGCAGGTGCTTGATGGCGGACTGCATCACCTCACGCAGGCGCGGGTCGGGAATATCCTCCCAGCGCTTCAGGACGGACTTGGTGAATTCGGCTCCGGTCTCGTAGGCCATGGGTCTCTCCCGAGGATTTTCGGTTCGTTGCCGGGATAGTGATTTTGACGCGCCATAAGGTCAACTGCGAATTGGCGCTTGTGTCCTGGATGCGGCGCAACCGGGCCGCGCCGCATCCGAAGAATGGGCGCTAGCCCCACACTTCCTTCGAAATATCGAGGATCATCTTCATCTTGTTCCACTGTGCGTCCTCGGTCAGCACGTTGCCTTCCTCGGTGGAGGCAAAGCCGCACTGCGGCGAGAGGCAGAGCTGGTCGAGCGCGACGTATTTGGTTGCCTCCTCGATCCGCTTTTCGATATCGGCCTTCTTCTCCAGGGTGCCGGATTTCGACGTCACGAGGCCAAGCACGATCTGCTTGTTGCCCTTCGGCACGAAGCGCAGCGGCTCGAACCCGCCCGCCCGCTCGGTGTCGTATTCGAGGAAATAGCCGTCATAATTGACCTTGCCGAACAGCGTCTCGGCCACCGGCTCGTAGCCGCCCTCGGAAATCCAGGTCGAGCGGAAGTTGCCGCGGCACACATGGGTTGTGATGGTCATGTCGGACGGGCGATCCTTGATCGCCTCGTTGATGACCTTGGCGTAGATCTCCGGCAGCCGCGTCGGGTCGTCGCCGCGCTGCCGAGCCAGATCGAGCTCCTTCTGCGAGCAGAGATAGGCCCAGACTGTGTCGTCGAACTGGAGATAGCGGCAGCCGGCCTGGTAGAAGCCCGCGACCGCGTCCTTGTAGGCCTTGGCGAGGTCATCGAAGAACGTATCGAGGCTCGGGTAGACGCTATTGCTGATGCCCTTGCGGCCGCCGCGGAAGTGCAGCACCGACGGCGCCGGGATGGTCATCTTCGGCGTGACCTTGGTGTGCGCCTTCAGGAACTTGAAGTGCTCGAGGAACGGATGGTTGGAGAAGCTGACCTTGCCGGTCACCCGCACACCGCGATGCTTGGTCTCGACGCCGGCAAACTGGATGCCGTGGTCGGATTCAAAGCCTTCGACGCCGTCAAGACCTTCGAGGAAGTCGAAATGCCACCAGGCACGGCGATATTCGCCGTCGGTGACGAGCTGCATGCCGATGTCTTCCTGCTTCTTGATCAGCTTTTCGATCTCGGTGTCCTCGACCTTCTTCAGATCGGCGGCCGTGATCTCGCCTTGCTCGCGCTTGGCGCGGGCGTCCTTCAGCGGCTCGGACCGCAGGAAGCTGCCGACCTGATCGGCGCGGAACGGGGCTTTGGTTCTCTGCACGTTTTTCTCCTTCGTGAACGCAACTGCGGTGATTTACATGATGGCTGCGGCGGCGCCGGAGCGGCCCTTGATCAGGACCGCGCCGGGCACCATGTGACGCGTGCGCTGATTGCGCAGCGCGAATTCCAGATTTCGGATTGCGAGCCGCGCATGCTCGCGCATGATCGCCTCGGCGCGCGCGCCCTCGCGGTTCTCGATCGCGCGCACGACGCAGCGATGGTGGTCCTGCGCGACAGTCATCACCATGCGCGCCTCGGGCAATTCCGCCTGGACGCGCACGAACGCGTTGGGCGAGGCGAAGGGAAGATTGAGCGCGCGCTTGAGCTGGCGCGCCAGCACGGGCGAGTCGGCGAAATCGGTCAGCATCGCGTGAAAGCGTTCGTTCAGGTCGACATAGCGGGTGAACAGCTCGACCGTGACCTCAGGGTCGGCCATCAGCTCGTCGATTGTCGCGAGGCAATCCTTGAATTCGCCCAGCGCCGCATGGGTCAGCCCGCGTTCGGCGCAAAGCCGTGCGGTGAGGCCCTCGAGCGTGCCGCGGATCTCGATTGCATCGTAGATGTCGCGCTCGGAAAAGGCCTTGATGGAGAACCCGCCGGACGGGATCAGCTCCAAGAGGCCCTCTTCCTCCAGCCGCACCAGCGCCATGCGGATCGGTGTGCGCGAGACGCCGAGGCGCTCGACGACGGAGAGTTCGGAGATGCGGTCGCCGGGCTTGAGCTCGCCGGACAGGATGAGGTCGCGCAGGCTGAGCAGCGCCTTGACGGTCTGCGATGACGAGCGGTCGAATGCCTCGACTTGGGTCACGCGCACTCCTCCCGGGGCCCGGTTGGTGG
>JBBWZU010000588.1:0-13302 GCA_039649225.1 Hyphomicrobiales bacterium
CCGACGCGCATCTGTTGCGCGCCGTGGTCGACACCGCAGTCGACGGCGTCATTCTGATCGATGCCGACGGCCGCGTGCTGATGTTCAATCCGGCATGCGAGAAATTGTTCGGCTATTCGGCCGCCGAAGTGATGGGGCGGAACGTCAAGATGCTGATGCCGCTGCGCTACAGCGCCGAGCATGACAGTTATCTTGCCAGCTACGCCGGCACCAGCGTGAAGAAGATCATCGGGATCGGCCGCGAGGTCGTGGGCCAGCGCAAGGACGGCTCAACGTTTCCGATGGATCTGTCGGTCGGCGAGGCCAAGGAAAACGGCAAGCCCATCTTTGTCGGGATCATTCACGATCTGACCGAACGCGAGCGGTCCGAGCGTGAAGTGCGCGAGACCGCCGCACGGCTGAAGGCGGTGGTCGAGACCGCGGTCGACGGCGTGATCATGATCGACACGGTTGGGCTGGTCCTGATGTTCAATCCGGCTTGCGAGAAACTGTTCGGCTATGCGGCCCGCGAGGTGATCGGCCGGAACGTCAAGATGCTGATGCCCTCGCCCTACCGCGACGAGCACGACCACTACCTCGATAATTTTCATCGCACCGGCGTCAAGAAGATCATCGGCAGTGGTCGCGAAGTCACGGGAAAGCGCAAGGACGGATCGACGTTTCCGATGGGCCTGTCGGTTGGCGAGGCCAAACAGGAAGGCCAGTCGATCTTCGTCGGCATCATCCACGATCTGACCGAGCGCACACGGGCCGATCAGGCGGTGCGCGACAGCGAGCGCAGCTTCCGCCTGCTGGTCGAGGGCGTTACCGACTACGCGATCTACATGCTCGATCTCGAAGGCCGCGTGACGAGCTGGAACAGCGGCGCGCAGCGCATCAAGCAATATAGCGCCACCGAAATTCTCGGCCGGCACTTTCGCGAATTCTATGTCGCGGAAGAGCGCCACGACGGCGAGCCGGAGCGCAATCTGGAGGCTGTGCGGCGCGAGGGGCGCTACGAGGCGGAGGCATGGCGCGTACGCAAGGACGGCAGCCAGTTCTGGGCCAATGTCGTCATGGATCCGATCCGCAACGAGCAGGGGCAACTGCTCGGCTACGCCAAGATCACGCGCGACATCACGGAACGCCGCCGCGCCGAGCAGGTGATCCGCGAGGCCGGCGTGCGCATCAATACGCTGGTCGAGACCGCGGTGGACGGCGTCATCCTGATCGACGCGCGCGGTCACATCCAGACGTTCAACCCGGCCTGCGAGAAGCTGTTCGGCTATCGTGCCGACGAGGTCGTCGGGCAGAACGTGAAAATGCTGATGCCGGCGCCCTACCGCCAGGAGCACGATCAGTATATCGGCAACTACCGGCGCACGGGTGAGCGCAAGATCATCGGCATCGGCCGCGAGGTCAAAGGTCAGCGCAAGGACAGCACGGTCTTCCCGATGGACCTCTCGGTCGGCGAAGCCAAGCAGGACGGCGAGAGCGTCTTTGTCGGCATCATCCATGATCTCACGGAGCGCAAGCATACCGAAGAGCAGTTGATCCAGGCGCAGAAGATGGAAGCGGTCGGGCAATTGTCCGGCGGCATCGCGCACGACTTCAACAACCTGCTCACCGTCATCGTCGGCAATGCCGAATTCCTGAGCGAAGAGCTGAAATCGCGTTATGACCTGCAGAAGCTTGCCGACACGATCGTGCAGGCGGGCGAGCGCGGCGCGGAACTGACCCAGCGCCTGCTCGCCTATGGGCGGCGGCAGACGCTCAATCCGGTGGACATCGATTGCAACAATCTGGTGTCCGGCATGCGTACGCTGCTGCAGCGCACGCTGAGCGAGGAGATCGAGATCAGGGTGACGCTGGACCCCGACCTCGAGGCCGCGTTCGCCGATGCCGGGCAGCTCGAAAATGCCATCCTCAATCTGGCGATCAACGCCAAGGACGCCATGCCGAATGGCGGCACGATCTCGATTTCGACCGCCAACATGAACCTCGACGAGCGCTATCACGAGCAGCATCCGGAGGTGCATCCCGGCCACTACGTCATGATCGCGATCACGGATGACGGCCACGGCATGCCGGCCGAGGTGCTAAGCCGCGTGTTCGAGCCATTCTATACGACCAAGGAGGTCGGCAAGGGATCGGGGCTCGGGCTGAGCATGGTTTACGGCTTCGTCAAGCAGTCGAACGGCCATGTGGCGATCTACAGCGAGCCGGGGCTCGGCACCACGGTGCGTATCTATCTGCCGTCAACCAGTATGCCTGTCACCAAGTCGCCGCATCTGGCGCCGGAGATTCCGGCGGCCCAGTTGGGGCAGGAAACCGTGCTGGTGGCCGAAGACGACCCGTTCGTGCGCACCTACGCGGTCACCTGCCTGGAGAGCTTCGGCTATCGGGTGATCGAAGCAGTCGACGGGCGCGACGCACTCAACAAGCTCGCAGGCGGCGTAAGCGCGGATCTGCTGTTCACCGACGTGGTGATGCCGGGCGGCATCAATGGCTGGGAGCTCGCCGAGACGGCGCGCCGCATGCAGCCGGAGCTGAAAGTGCTGCTGACCTCAGGTTATGCGCTGGAAGCACTCGCCGAACGCGGCCGCCTGCCGGTGGGCGCGGTGGTGCTCAACAAACCCTATCGCAAGGCGGACCTTGCCAAGCGCGTCCGCGAGGCGCTCGCGCCGGCTCCCGCCTGACGCGCGCGACATCAAATTGCAGTGTGCGACAGCTCATGCCGGAACTTGCGCGGCCCGCGTGCTACGCGTTCATCCGGATTTTTCGCCGCGGGCATACTCGCTATTGATCCGGCGAGATTTCGGCGCGGGGGGTCCTGGGGGGCAACTCAACTCCCGGTCTGGCGGAAGCCAGGCCGGGAGTTGGTGTTTTCGCCAGATCATCCCATGCGTCGATCACGCGACAGCGCGCGATTGAAACGCGCCTTCTGTTCGTCATTCAGCACAGCGTAGAATTTCGCCAGCGCGGGCCGCAGCTTCTCGCTCGCCTGCCACAGCGCATCGATGCGGCCTTGCATCGTGGCGAGACGGCCGGTCGGTGTAAGCGGCAATTCCGTCGGACAGGCCGACTGCACGATACGCGCGGCTTGCGTCGTGGCGGAGCGGAGTTCTTCCAGCGCGGCGCGCTGCCGTTCGTCGGGCCGTACCGCCTGCTCGATACGGCCAAACGGCCAGTCGGCTGCCGCAGTTTCCTGACATGTGCGCGCGAGTCGATCCGGCTGCGGCGCGGCCACGCCGCGCACGCGGCGGCCTGCCGGGCGCGCGTTCGGGGCGAGCGCGTTGAAGCGCTCCTTCTGGTCATCGCTGAGCGACCCGTAGAACGCCTCGAGCGCGGGGCGGATGGCGCGAACCGCTTGCTCCATCGCGGCCAGTTGCTCTTCCAGGACCTCGAGCCGTCCGACCGGGGTCACCGGCACGGTTCGCGGGCAAGCGGCGCGCAACGTTTCGGCCGCCTTGTCGGCGGCGCGGACCAGCGCGTCGAGCAAGGCACGCTGCTGGTCATTGGGCTCGACCGCCGCGGCGATTCTGTCGGCCGGCCAGTCGGTCAGGCCCGGCGCCGCTTCGCCGCACAATTCGGCGAAGTTGCGCGGCGCAGGCTGCTGGCGCGCGCGGCGCGCCGGCGGGCCGACGCTCTGCAGGAATTCATCGTAGTCCGCGAACGCGTAAGGCCCGTAGGTACCGCGCAGAACGTCATCATAGCCATAGGCCCAGAACACGTCGTCATAGGCCGAGGGCCAGAGCCAGAATGTGTCGTCATAATACGCATAGGGCCAGAAGTATGGACCGGGCCAGAACGCGCCGGCAAAGCGCACGCGTCCAAAGAACGCCGGATCAAAGCGATGGCGCATGAAGGCCGGATCGCGGAACAGGCGCGCGGCCTGCGCTTGCGCGTTTCGGCCGCCGAACGCCCGCTGAGCGAACGCGCTTGCGTTGCGCGCGTCCGTCTGCCCGCGCACCGGCGCGCTGCGCAATGCCTGCCGGGCGGCACGCGCGGCTTCGCGGTTCGACTGGGCCGAATTGGGTGCGAGCCGGCGGCTGAGCGCACCGCGATCCAGCGCCGATCGATTGAGCGAACGCGCCGCGATGCCTCCGCGCGGCCCGCGCAGCGTCATGGCACGGCTGTGCAACATCGGCCGCGCGCCAAAGCGCGCGTGAGAGACAGAATGCGCGCGCGGCATCGCGAAGGATCGCGCGGCGGGTCCGCGCGACATCGGATGGGCCATGCCGACGCGAGGTCCGCCATGTGGGATGCCCATGCGCATGCCACCCGGTGCGCCTCCCAGGCGAGCTCCGCCATGTGGCGCGCCACCGATACGCGGCGCTCCGCCGCCCAGATGCGGCGCTCCGCCGCCCAAATGCGGCGCTCCGCCGCCGCGTGCCCCCGGGCCGCCCGGTTTCGGCGCAGATTCTGCGATGCTGGACAATGAAGCCGCCAAGACGGCAGCGATTGCGATACGCACCAACGCGGTCGTCATGGAACGTGCCTCCCGCCCCCGCCCGTTGCTACGAACGTCGAAGGGTTCGATCCGGTTCCGTGCGCGATATTGTCGACCGAGCGAGAGGTTCAGGTGTCCCGAAAGGCTGCGGATCGCCGCGCCTTTTCAGTATTTCGCGCGCGCCCGCTTTTGCCGCCGCGGGCGTTCGTCACCGATCGCGACGGCGCGCGGGTTGGGCGTGCAGATACCGCCGGCGCCGCTGATGGTCGCGAGGCACTGCTGGAAGGTCGCAAAGCCGCAATTGTAGGCCCACGCATCGTAGCGCGCGCACCAGGGGTATTCGCGCGCGCGGGCTGGTGTAGCCTGTGCGGCAACGCTCAAGGCCGCGACGATAACCGCAAAGGTCGTGACTATGCGCATGGTCGGCTCCAAGAAAACCAAAACGTCACCCGCATGCCCAGACTAGCATTGGCGGCATCGGTAGGCTCGCTTTGATTGTTCCATCAGCGGCTCCGGAGGGGACCCGCCGGGGCGGCGGAGGCGCTTTGGCGGCAGCGGCGGATCGGGGCTTTTGCGAGGCCCGGCAAGGGCTCTCCGCGAGCCTCCCAAAAGCGGTAAAAAATCATTTTGAATCAATAGTATAAACCCCTTCACTTTCGCCTGTACGACCCCCATGTTTCGTGTCACACACCAGTGTCGATTCCCAGTCTTTTTGCAGCTTGATTCGAAGGTCTCCGCATGGCCGAAGCGGCCCGCCAATCCGTGTCTGAATCCAACGCCGCGTCCGAAGATTACGGCGCCGATTCCATCAGAGTCCTCAAAGGCCTCGACGCGGTGCGCAAGCGCCCCGGCATGTATATCGGCGACACCGATGACGGCTCCGGCCTGCATCACATGGTCTACGAGGTCGTCGACAACGCGATCGACGAAGCGCTTGCCGGACATGCGACGCGCGTCTTCGTCTCGCTCAATCCGGATGGCTCGGTGACCGTCAACGATGACGGGCGCGGCATCCCGACCGATATCCATGAGGAAGGCGTGTCGGCCGCCGAGGTCATCATGACCCAGCTGCACGCGGGCGGAAAATTCGACCAGAATTCCTACAAGGTCTCCGGCGGTCTGCACGGCGTCGGCGTGTCGGTCGTCAATGCGCTCTCGACGTCGCTCAAGCTGCGCATCTGGCGCGGCGGCAAAGAGCACTTCATGGAGTTCGCCCATGGCGACGCCGTCGCGCCGCTCGCCGTCGTCGGCGATGCCGAAGGCAAGCGCGGAACCGAAGTGACGTTTCTGCCCTCGCCGCAAACCTTCACGATGATCGAGTTCGATTTTGCGACGCTCGAGCATCGCTTGCGCGAGCTCGCGTTCCTCAATTCCGGCGTCACGATCATCCTCTCCGACAAGCGCCACGCCGAGGAGAAGGCCGAGACGATGCGCTATGAGGGCGGCGTCGAGGAATTCGTGAAATATCTCGACCGCAACAAGTCGCCGCTGGTGCCGATCCCGATCATCGTCAAGGCCGAGAAGAGCGGCATCACGGTCGAGTGCGCATTGTGGTGGAACGATGCCTACCACGAGAACGTGCTCTGCTTCACCAACAACATCCCGCAGCGCGACGGCGGCACGCATCTGGCCGGATTCCGCGGCGCGTTGACGCGCCAGGTCACCAGCTACGCCGAGAAAAGCCCGAACGCCCGCAAGGAGAAGGTCGCGCTGACCGGCGATGACTGCCGCGAGGGCCTCACCGCCGTGCTCTCGGTCAAGGTGCCGGATCCGAAGTTTTCCTCGCAGACCAAGGACAAGCTGGTCTCCTCCGAGGTGCGGCCGGTGGTCGAGGGCATTGTCGGCGATGCGCTCAGCGCCTGGTTCGAGGAACATCCGAGCGAGGCGCGCGCGATCGTCGGCAAGGTGGTCGAGGCGGCCGCGGCGCGCGAGGCGGCCCGCAAGGCGCGCGAGCTGACGCGCAAGAAGGGCAACGACGTCACCTCGCTGCCGGGCAAGCTGGCCGACTGCCAGGAGCGCGATCCCGCCAAGGCCGAGCTCCTGATCGTCGAGGGCGACTCGGCCGGCGGCTCCGCCAAAATGGGACGCAACCGCGCGTTCCAGGCCGTGCTGCCGTTGCGCGGAAAAATCCTCAACGTCGAGCGCGCGCGCTTTGACAAGATGCTCGGCTCGGAGCAGATCGGGACGCTGATCATGGCGCTCGGCACCGGCATCGGCTCGGAAGAGTTCAATGCCGACAAGCTGCGCTACCACAAGATCATCATCATGACCGACGCCGACGTCGACGGCTCGCATATCCGCACGCTGCTGTTGACGTTCTTCTTCCGCCAGATGCGCGAACTGATCGACCGCGGCTACATCTACATCGCGCAGGCGCCGCTCTACAAAGTCGCGCGCGGCAAGTCCGAGCAGTACCTGAAGGACGAGCGGGCGCTGGAAAATTACCTGATCGACACCGGCATCGAGGATGCCGTGTTCCGCCCGTTCTCGGGCGACGAGCGCGCCGGCGCCGATCTCAAGTCCATCGTCGAGGAGGCGCGCGCCATCCGCGGCACGCTTTTGGGGTTGCACAGCCGCTATAACCGCAAGGTGGTCGAGCAGGCCGCCATCGCCGGCGTGATGCGGCCGGCGATCTTCGGCGACGCCCCGAAGGGGATCGCGGCGGCCGAATACATCGCCAAGCGCCTCGACGTGCTGAGCGAAGAGACCGAGCGCGGCTGGCAGGGGATTTTCACCGAAGGCGAAGGCTTCCAGTTCGAGCGTACGGTGCGCGGCGTCAAGGAAGTCGCCGTCATCGACCACGCGCTGCTCGGCTCGGCCGACGCGCGCAAGCTCGATGAGCACGGCCCCTCGCTGCAGGCCACCTACATGAAGCCCGGCACCCTGCGCCGCAAGGGCGACGACACGGCGATCCACGGGCCGGTGAGCCTGTTCGAGGCGATAACGGCCGCGGGCCGCAAGGGCATCGCGCTGCAGCGCTACAAGGGCCTCGGCGAGATGAACCCGCAGCAGCTCTGGGAGACGACGCTCGACAGCAATGTGCGCTCGCTGCTGCAGGTGAAGATCAAGGAGACCGACGAGGCCGACGACATCTTCACCAAGCTGATGGGCGACGTGGTCGAGCCGCGCCGCGACTTCATCCAGGAGAACGCGCTCTCGGCGAGCGTGGACGTGTAGCGCCACTCACGCCTTCGGCGGCGCCAGAATCGTCCTCATCTCCGCCAGGTCTTCCTTGTCGAGCAGCTTGAGCACGTCGGACGCGCGCAGGCGCTTTTCGTCCGGTTCGAGCGTTCCGTTGTCGAGCGCGCGGATGAGATCGCACAACTTGTCGGGTGACCGTCTTTTCGGATCCTTGACGTGCGTGACGTTCTGCGCGGCCTTCGTCAGCACGCCGTCCATGATCTCGAAACCGAGCGAATGGTAGCTCTCGAACTGCGACTCGCTGAAGAACTGGTCGGCTGTGCTCTCATGTGGGAACGCCGCGTTCGCGGTGGCGTAGGCGACGATGCCGGCGCTCTCGGTGCCGTGATAGCCAGGCTTGATATAGAGGATGTAGCCGTTCTCGGTGCTCGGCGTCCCCTCCGGCGCGGTCCGGTAGTCGATTTCGCCGATCGCGTAGTAGGCACCCTGGATGACGCTGTTGTCCTTCGAACGCGTTTTGAGCGCGCGCAATTCGCCGAAACTGATATAGATTCCGAGATCGATCGCGATTTTGCGCACCGCATTGCCGAGATCCGCGAAATCGAAATTCGGATCGCAGCCCGCATCGCTCACAATAATGCAGCGGCAGCGCCTGCGGATCATCTCGTAGAGTCCGAGATTCTCAAAGTGCCCGCCGTCGGAGAGATAGACATATTCGCTGCCGTCGGTTGTGCGTCCGAACATTTCCGAGATGAACGGCTTGATCGCGTTCGAGGGGCCTTGCTCGCCGTAGCTCTCGTCGCCCCGCGGACCGGGATTGCCAAGCCACCAGCCAAGCCGCACGTTGAACAGCGCGAGCAGCAGCGTGACGATCGGCGACGAATGATAGCCCATGTTCGGGCTTGCGGCCGCACCCGAGATCGCCAGCGCGGTGCCAAGCGTGATGCCGCCCCGATCTTTGTCGGCGTAGTCCTTGGTCTTGCGAAAGCCAAGCCCGCTCCCGGCCGCGCCGCAATACAGCGGCGTCACGGTGAACGACTCCGCCTTGCGTTCCTGCCAGGCAAGGCGCTTTGAATTGACCAGGTTGAGCGCGATGTTGACGACATGGAACGGCTGCCAGGCACCCTTCTTCGCGGGCCACAGCTGGCGCATCCGAATATTGTCATCTTCGTCGAAGCCGGTAAACGGGTTCGGCGCGCGCTTCGGGTTGGACGCGCCGAGATAGGCGCGGATCAGCCGGTTGCGATAGATCGAATGCGCCGAGAACCGGTTGATGTTGACATCGCGCCAGGCGAAGAACGCCACGACCGCGACCACCGCCACACAAATCACAAGCCAGATGATGTCCGGCCAGCGATCAGGAGCCGAACCGAAGTTCACGAGCGTCTCGTTGATGGTCATCAGCGTGGTGTAGATCAGGCCCCTGTCGAACATGAGTTGGTCCATCAGCACGGAGACCGCGATCACCAGCAGGAGCAGGAATACGACCGCGGCGAGCGGCAAAGCGACCGTCATCAGCGATGATGACTTGCCCTCCGGTGCGGCTGTGGGCTTGGTCTTGCTGCTCTGGCCGAAAAACGTGCTGAAGAGCGCGGAGGCGACGGCGAGGAGCGTACTGCCGAGCTTCGCGGACGGGTATTGCTGTACGAGCCACAGCAGGAATTCACCCGCCACGAGAACCAGGAACGCAGCGCCGAACCAGAAGAAGGCCGAGACCGCAAACCAGCCCGTGGAACGCCCAAACCACTCGCGATCGCTGTCCGAGTATGGCTGCCAGCTGGTCAGGCCGACAAAGATCATCTCGGCGGTCAATTGCGCGGTCACGATCCACGGCACGCCGTAGATGAACGCGAGCAGGAAGATGGCGGTGGTGTGGTCGACATCGGCATTCCCGATCAGGAGCCACGCCCACGGCGGGTATTTTGCGATGATGTGGATGCCAATGCCGATCATCGCGCCGTAGACGCCGCCCCCGGCCAGCCAGGCAAAGAAATCCCGCGCCCAATAGGCACGGCTTCTGGTCTCGATCCAACCGGTCGCCTCGTCCTTGCAGGGCACCCAGGTCCACGGCGGGCGAGCGAAGAGCCAGGCGAGCGCATAAATCCCCATGCCGGCGATCATCGAGATGATCGCCGCATGAAACAGCGACCACTCCGCAAGCTTCGGACCGCGCATCAGCAGGTAGATCGAAAGCAGCAACGCCGCGAACAGCGCCGGAAGCAGGCAGCGCCAGCGGAACCTCGCTTCGTCCGTTCCGGTGCGCACGCGTGCGGCCTCGTTGTGATGCGGATCCTTCATCGCGGCGGCATCATCATGACCGGCCTGCGGCGGCGCCGTACTCTCCACGATCGTGCAAGGATCCGAACTCGGGCGGTTGACCAGTGCAAACCGCAAGGCCAGCACCATCAGGACAACACCGGCGATGGCGAAGAATCGCGGATAATCATCGCGCAGCAACGACAGCCAGAAGGCGCCGACAGCCAGAATCTTGGCTGCGAGCAACGCAAGGCAAAGCGCGGGCAGAATGACGAGCCAGTTCAGGATCAGGTTGCGCACGTAAAGCGACATCGCGGCCCAGGTATCGGCCGAAAGCAGCCCGGTCCTTGGGGTGAGATAATTGCTGTAGGCGCGCAGCCAGGCGATCTCGGCCGGCTCCTCGTCCGGATACGGACGCCAGCCGACCAGCGTCTTCCACACTTCCGGAAAGCCCGCGCGCGCGATCCAGGCCGAAAGCCAGCTCCCGATGTAGCCGCCGCCGGACACGGTCGAGAGATAGTTGAACTGGCAGAGCAGGCTCTTGTCCTCGCTCTGCGCCTGCTGGTTCGGCGCGGGGCGCGGATGCACGGCCAGCGCTTCGATCACGCCGAGCGCGAACGACGCACTGCGGATTCCGCCACCCGAAAGGCACAGTGCGGTTGAATTGCGCGCATGCAGCGCGCGACAAAGGTCCTCGCTGGCGACGGTGTCCTCGATATGCGCCTTGTCTCGATGAACCTCGTTGGTTTCGGCGCGCAGCGCCGCCTCGGAGTCGAACAGATCGGCCTCAACAGCCTGTGCCGCCCCGGCGGCGGGCAAATCGAGAGCAGCTTTCGACATGACGTTTCCCCCCGCTCCGTGCATCAGCAAGAGTATCGATCGACACCAGCAGTTATTCAACCACAACGATAGATACGGGTTTGTGAGCCAGATCACACAGCTGTCATCGCTTGTCGCGCCGCAGCATCTCGCCAAATGCGCCGGGATATGATGCTCTCCCAGCCCGAACGGGCCTGCAGGGCCCGTCAACATCCACGTCTCAAGGACACGTCCATGCCGATTTCAATGTCCAGCGTTGCGCTCCAGTCGTTCGAATCGACACTGAGCGCGCTTTCAAAAATCCTCGACAAGGTCGCGGCGCATTGCGAGGCCAAGAAGATTGATCCTGCCGTGCTGCTGGGCATGCGGCTCTATCCCGACATGCTTCCGCTGACCAAGCAGGTCCAGCTCGCCAGCGACTTTGCCAAGAACACGATCGGGCGCCTCACCGGCGAGCCTCCGAAATTTCCCGACGAGGAAAAGACGATTGCGGAGCTGAAAGCGCGCCTCGCCAAGACCCTCGATTACATCAAGAGCGTCACGCCGGCGCAGATCGATGCCGCAGCCGACAAGGACGTCACCTTCCCGATCGGTCCGCAGCAGACCATGACACTGAAGGGCGCGGACTACCTCATCGGCTTTGCGCTGCCGAACTTCTATTTCCACGCCTCGACCGCCTACGACATCTTCCGCCACGCCGGCGTCGAGATCGGCAAGCGCGATTTCCTCGGCCGCGCATGAGATCCTCTCCCCTCCCCACGCGAGCCAAGCGAATGGTGGGGAGGGGAACACGCCGCGCACCGAGATAGAGATTGCGCGAGCAAAATCACCCAGCGGGCGCGCTACCTACTTCTTTGCCGCCCGCACCGACCTTGGATCGCGCGCGCCCCAGCGTCCGCAATCGACTTGCGCGAGGAAATCGCCAAGCGTCTGGTTGAACAGCGCCGGCTCCTCGATGTTCACCGTGTGGCCGCTTTTCGGAAACATCGCGAGACCCGACGTCGCGATCATGCGCTTGAGATAGATGCTCGGCTCGATGCAGGCGTCATCTTCGTCGCCGCAGATGATCAATGTGGGAAGCGTGATCTTCCTGATCTCCGCCTCGAACGCATAAACCGGCGGGCGACCGCCCTGGTAGCCGCGCAACGTGTTGGCGGCGCCCTTGGCGCTGTGGCTTGCGAACTGATGGTAGAATTCCTGGTAGCCGCGCGGGTCCTTCACCTCGAAGGGAATGCGCGCCGGGCCCATGCCGTAGGTCTTGGCAACGCCCTCCGATCCGACCTTGTCGTATTCGTCCGCGGTCGCCTCGGACGACTTGCGGAATTCCTCCAGCACGCCGCGCTCCGAACCCGACCCGGTGCCCGCCATGGTCAGCGAGAGCGCGCGCTGCGGATACGTCATGCCGACATTCAACGTCGCGTAGCCGCCCATCGAGAGACCGCAGATATGCGCCCTGTCGATTTTCAGATGGTCCATCACGGCGATCACGTCGTCGCGGAATTTCTCGTGAGTGTAAGACGATTTGTCCGGCGGGACGTCGGAAGGATGATAGCCGCGGAACGAGAATGTCACGCAGCGATAGCGCCGCGCGAAATAGCGCAGTTGCGGCTCCCAGGCGCGCCAGTCGCCGGCGAACTCGTGCACGAAGACCAACGGCGTACCGCTGCCGACTTCCTCGTAGTGCAGGCGCACGTTGTCGCGGGTGGTGGCGAAGGGCATCGGTGTTCTCCGGATGTCGGCCTGCCGAACCGGCAAGCAGCACGGAGCGTCGTAAATTCGGACAAGCCGCGCAAGATATCGCGCGGCCGTTTTGGCGAAGGACCGCTATGCGTTTATCGCGTAATCGCGCGCAAAATCGATCAGCGCCGCGTTCACCTCGGCGGGCCGTTCCTGCTGGATCCAGTGCCCGGCGCCCGCGATCAGAAGCTTGCGTCTGAGCGCCGGCACCACGCTCTCCATGTCCTCCAGCGCACGCGCGCCGAGCGAGCCGGTGATCACGGCGTCGTTCGAGCCGGCGATGAACAGCGCGGGCTGGTCGATCGTCGCGCCGTCCCATGGCGCGAGCAGCTCCCAGTTGCGGTCGATGTTGCGATACCAGTTCAAGCCGCCGCGAAACCCGGCGCGCGCGTAGGCTGCGGCAGATACGTCGACGTCGGCTTCGGTCAGCCAGGACGGAAGCGGATGATCGGCGCGGCTGCCGAGAAAGCCACGCGCGCGATCGACATAAAAGCTCATCTTGTCTTCGTGCGGCGTATCGCCGGAGCCGATATAGAGAACACGGCGGATCGATGCGCGCACATCGCGCTCGAGCTCGGCTTCCGCGACACCCGGCTCCTGGAAATAGATCCAATAGTAGTCGGTCTTCCCTGCCTTGATCAGCGTTTCGGTCGGTACCGTACGGCCGCGCCTGCGGTGCGGCACGCTGAGCGCCGCGACCGCCGGGAAAATATCGGGCCGGATCTGCGCCGCATGCCAAGCGACGATCGCGCCCCAGTCATGCCCGACCATCAGCGCGCGCGGTTGCTTGAGCGCGGCGACAAGTCCGACCACATCACCGACGAGGTGCAGGATCGTGTAGGCGGCGACATCGTCCGGCGCCGTCGTGCCACCATAGCCGCGCATGTCGGGCGCGACCGCGTGAAATCCAGCCTCGG
>JBBWZU010000599.1:0-27936 GCA_039649225.1 Hyphomicrobiales bacterium
CCGGCGTATTCGACATCGCATAGACGATGCCGCCTTCGGCCTCGAGACGCTCGACCAGGACATCGGACTGTTCCGGAATGTGCTTGGCGTAGATCGGCGAGCCTTGCGTCGAGAGCACGCCGGCGACGTCGACCAGGTCCTTGATCGGGACCGGCAGGCCGGCGAGCCGGCCGCGCTCGGCGATCGGCCGTTGCATCAGGCGGTCGGCGTTCGCGCGTGCGCGATCAAAGCAGAGCGTCGGCAGCGCATTGACGGGACCGTTCACGGCCGCGATGCGCTGCTCCAGCGCGTCGAGCAGATCATGCGGTGTCACCTCGCCCTTTTTCAGGCGCGCCACAATCGTCACGGCATCGTGGCGGATCAGATCATCGCTCATCGGAACCTCGGGGCTGGGACGTAACCGGCGGGAGGCCGTTTCTACCGTCCCGCCGCAATGGCGTCCATGACGGGCGGATCGAACAGAATCCGTTTACGACTTGCTGGCACGATTGACGCCTTAGTGTCCCGATTCCGACGTTCGCATCAGACCGTGCCGCGATGTATCACGCAACTCGGAATCGAGGTACGAGCGAGACTGACCCATGAAGATGTCCGAGACGCGAGAGCTGCAAAACGGGCGTGCGCTCGCGCGCCTGCAAAAAACGCTGCCGGCGGATTTTCCCGCACCGGCGCTGATCCATGCGCTGGCGCGGCGCTGGACCCCGCCGATGCCGCGCCTTGCCGTCGACAGCTATTGGCGCGCGCATCCGCTGCGCGCCGATCGCCTGGCGCGTGCGCTGGCAGGGCGCAGCGGAACGCCGCAAGGCTGGACGTGGCGGATCAAATCCCGCGCCAAGAGCGATCTGCCGGCCAGCTTTCGCGCGCCGCCCGCGCCGTATCGGGAAAAGGCTTTCGCGCGTGGTCCCGGCTTTTGTTGCGTGTGCGGCCAGCCGGTGTATCGGCTCGGCTGGCATGAGGATTTGTCGGACCGCGGACAAAATAAGAATGCGGTGTGGCATACCGCCTGCGTGACGGCGTGGCGGCTGTGGAACGCACCGAGCGACTACGCCAAGCTGCTACGGCGCCTGCAGGGTCGTAAATGCGCGACCAGCGGCGCGCGGCTGTGGAAGACCGCAGAGGTCGACCATCGGGTGCCGCTGTTCCGGGTATGGGGCGAGCATCGCGACATGGCATGGCCGGCGCTGCTGGGGTTCTGGGGCCTGCCCAATCTGCAGGTGATCAACCGCGATCAGCACGCGGAAAAATGCGCCGCCGAGGCGAATACCCGGCGGCGCATTCCGGCTCAGATCGAGGCGTGAACGGCGAGGCGTAAACTAAGCCGCCAGCGCCGACCGGCGCAGGCCGACGAACTGCAACTCTCCGAACACCGCGACGACGGCCGCCTGCAGCGCGATGAAGACGACTCCGAGCAGGTTCGGCGCGATCCAGCCGCTCACCAGCAGCGCGACACTGGCCAGCGCCCAGACGGCATTGGCCGCGATGACCGCCCACACGGCGCCACGCGCAATGGTCTCGCGCGTGCCCACAGTGGCGACGAAGGCCACATAGGGGATCAGCACGAGGCCGGCCTCACGCGAGAGCGCGAGCGGAATGTTGAGCAAGCTTTCGAGCACACCGGCGCCGGCGATCAGCAGCAGTCCGGTGGCGCCGCTCGCGATGGCGTCGGCCAGCAAGGCATAGCGCAGGAAGGTATTCGGTTGGGTGTAGAACATGGCGAACTCCTGTTGTTTGGCGGCACGCGCTCATCCGCGAAGCCTGACCCGCATCTAGGCCGCCGGCTTCCGCCCGTCGATTAAGTGCGAGGTAATGGAGCCGCCGCGCCGCCCGCGCTATCGTTCCGGCCATGACATCCGCTCAGACCATCGGCGATCACCTGCGCGACTGGCGCCAGCGCCGCCGCCTCAGCCAGCTCGACCTTGCGCTCGAGGCCGAGATTTCGACCAAGCACTTGAGCTTCCTGGAGACCGGACGCTCACAGCCCTCGCGCGAGATGGTGCTGCGGCTGGCCGAACATCTCGACGTGCCGCTGCGCGAACGCAACGTGCTGCTGGTGTCGGCCGGCTATGCGCCGATGTTTCCGCAACGTCCCCTCGCCGATCCGGCGCTCGAGGCCGCCCGCCGGGCCGTGGATCTCGTGCTCAAGGGCCACGAGCCCTACCCGGCGCTCGCGGTCGACCGGCACTGGACTTTGCTGGCGCACAACGCCGCGGTGCCGCCGTTGCTCGCAGGCGCCGAGCCCGCGCTGCTGGCGCCGCCGGTGAACGTGCTGCGGCTGAGCCTGCATCCCAAGGGCCTCGCGCCGCGCATCGAAAACCTCGGCGAATGGCGCGCCCACATTCTGGCGCGGCTGCACCAGCAGATCGACGCCACCGCCGACGCGGTGCTGGTGAAATTGATGGACGAGCTTGCCGCCTACCCGGTCCCCGCCGCCGCGCGTCACAAGGGAAACGTCAATCCGGATTACGCCGGCGTGGTGGTGCCGCTGCGCCTGCGCGTCGAAGCCGGAACGCTGTCGCTGTTCTCCACCACGACGATTTTCGGCACGCCGGTCGACATCACGTTGGCGGAGCTGGCGATCGAATCGTTCTTTCCGGCCGACGCCGCCAGCGCCGACATGCTGCGCGGTTAGTGCGGTGAATTTGAAATTCCTATCATTTCGCAGCGAATTCGACAGTTGGTTAGGAACCGGAATCTACGAAGGAGACCGAAATGAGCAGCAATCACGTTCGCGCCCACGATCGTCCGAGAGAGACCAGCTGCAGGGTCGAAGTGCCGCTCAAATAATTCCTTCCTCGGCGCACCGCTGACCGGCGACAACCCGTGTCCATCCGAAACGCGTAAGATCGATGGTCTGGTAGGCACCGTCGAGAATGAGTTCTGCAATCGCTCTTCCGCAGCCGGGAGCGTGCATCAGTCCGTGCCCGGAGAAACCAGCCATAAGCAGGAAGTTGTCGATCTCCCCTGTCCAAGGACCGATGATAGGCGTGGCGTCAAACTCGTTCTGGTCATAGAGACCGGACATCGTGTTCTTCTCTTTAGTCCGCTCGAACTGCGGGAAGCGCGCGGCCAGCGCGGGCCAGACCACTTGCTGGAAGTAGTCGTGGTCGACTTCGAAGTTGAAGCCTCTCGGCTCATCAAGCGTCGGTACGCCACCGGAATAACCCTTTCCCTCCGGACGGAAGGCCAGCCGATGGATGTCCTTGATGTAGGGAAGCGGCTCGATGCCTTCGGCGGCTTCGAAATAGTGCTCATAGCGGCGCATCGGTTCGATCGGAGCCGTCCAACCCACCATCGCGCAAACTTCCTTGGCCCATGCGCCCGCGGCATTGATGACGACCTCGGCTTCAACCGTCTGACCGGATTTCAACTTGATGGCGCGCACCTTGCGCTTTTCGACATCCAGTCCGACGACCTCGTCATTGAGAAATGTTGCGCCGAGCGACTTTCCTTTCCGGCGAAATCCCTGCAGCACCCCGTGGGGATCGAGCCAGCCGTCGTCGGGTGAAAGAACCCCGGCACCGAGGTCATCCACGATCATGGATGGGAACCGCTCCCTCAGCCCCGGCCGATCCAGCCACTCGACGCGCACGCCATGGGCCTTCTGCGTTGCAAAATTGCGCTCCAGCATCGGTGTCGATCCCGGCGGAACGATAAACAGATAGCCACCTTTCCGAAAATTGATCGCCGCGCCCTCCCCGTCGACCGCCATCGCGGAGTCGAAGGTCTCGAAAAACGGAATGCTGAAATTCGACAGCGCAATGTTCTCGGGCAGCGAGAACAGCCGCCGTACCCCGCCGGACGCACGCGGCGTCGAGGCCAGTTGATAGCTCGTGTCACGCTCGATGACCGCGACGGTACACGGGCGGCGGTGGCTGCGGAGGAAATACGCCGCGGCGGCTCCGATTGCGCCACCGCCGATAATCGCAACGTCAACTCGCATGGTACATAACCTCACACCGCCATCAGCGGTTCTTTTCAGGGGACAATTCGCGTTCGAGATATTTGCTGTAGGCCGACATGCCGGAACAGATGACGAAGTAGATTGCGGCGGCGAACACATAGGCTTCGGTGGCGAACCCGAGCCAATCGGTATCCGAGAGCATCGCCTTGATGGCGCCGAGGAAATCGAACACGCCGATCACCAAAATGAGTGTCGTGTCCTTGAAGATCGCGATGAAGGTGTTGACCTGCGGCGGAATGACCAGCTTGAGCGCTTGCGGCATCACGATTAGCAGCATCGTGCGCCAGTATCCCAGGCCTAACGCAGATGCAGCCTCATATTGACCGGCGGGGATCGCCTGCAGGCCGGCGCGAAACACCTCGGCAAGATACGCGGAGCCGAACGCCGTGAACGCGACCTGCGCACGCACCAGGTTATCGACTTCGAGCCCCTCCGGCATGAACAGCGGAAACACAATGGACGCCACGAACAGGATTGAAATGAGCGGGACACCGCGGACAGTCTCGATCCAGCCGATGGACAGATAGCGGATCAGCGTCAACTCGGAGGTGCGTCCGAGCGCGAGCGCAAGCCCGACGGGGTATGAAAAGGCCAGGCTCAACACCGCAAGCCAGATGGTGACGATCATGCCACTCCAGTTGCGCATCGGAACAATCTCGAGCTCGGCAATACCTCCGCGCAGCAGCATGAAGGCAAGCGCCAGCGCGACAATCCACATCGCCAGCAACCGGGCATGCCAGAATCGCGGAACGAAGCTGATGCCGATCATGGCGGCAAAAATCGCCATTGCAATTGCAGCGCGCCAGCGCTCCTCAAACGGATAAACGCCGTAAATCGTGAACGCGAGCTTCGCCCGGATGAAGGCCCAGCATGCGCCCCCCGCCGCGCGGCATTGCGTCGAGTTGCCGGAGAACGCCGCGTCGCGCCACGCCCAGACGTAGGCGTGCCAGCACAGCCATCCGACCAGCGCGATGCAAATGATGGTGATCGCGCCGTTGAGCCAGGTCCCAAAGAGGACCTTGGCCAGCCCCAAGGCCCGTACGCGCAAGCGGACCGCGAATGTGCTGGTGATCATCGTCGACGGGGCGAAGACTGCGCTCATGCGTTACCTCAGGCCCAGCCGGTTGTTCAACAGGTTCATGCCGGCCGAGGTCGCAAGGCTGATCGCTAGGTAAATCGCCATGAATATGAAGATCACCTCGAGCGCCTGACCGGTCTGGTTAATGACCGTTCCCGAGATACTGATCAGGTCGGGATAGCCGATCGCGACCGCGAGCGAGGAGTTCTTGGTCAAGTTGAGGTACTGGCTGGTGAGCGGCGGAATGATCACGCGCATCGCTTGCGGCAAGATCACCAGCCGCATGATGCGGCCACTCGAGAGTCCCAGCGCGCGGCTCGCCTCCCACTGGCCATGAGGGACCGCCTGAATGCCGGTCCGGACGATCTCGGTCACGAACGCCGTCGTGTACAGCGTCAGGCCGGTCAACAGCGCGACAAACTCGGGACTAAGCGCCATGCCGCCAGTGAAGTTGAAGCCCTGCAGTTGCGGATAGTCGAGCGCAAGCGATCCGCCCGAGGCGAGGCCGCCCAGGATCGGAAGTCCGCCGAGAACGGCCAGCATCACGGCAAGGACCGGCGGACGCTTTCCAGTCGCGGCCTGCCGCAGCTCCGCCCAGCGTTTGACGATGACACAGAGGACGATGGCGAGAACCAGTGCACCAAGCGCATACGCGAATGCGTCGTTCGCGACGATCGTGGGCGCGCGCAGTCCGCGGTTGGAAACAAATACGCCTGGAAGCGGCGACCAGGCATCGCGCGCTCCGCCAAGCCGCGTGACGAGCGAGTACCAGAAGAAAAGCTGCAGCAGCAGTGGGATATTGCGGCCGAGTTCGACATAGGTGCCGACGAGGCGCGCGAGCAAAGGATTGGTCGACAGCCGCAGGATGCCCAATGCGACGCCGAGGACTGTCGTCAGAACGCATCCCACGATCGCCACCATGAGGGTATTCGCGGCTCCGACCAGGAGCGCGCGCCCGTAGCTGTCAGCCGGGCTGTAGCTGATGATCGTTTCGCCGATCGCGAAATTCGCCGTCCGGCCCAGGAATGCGAAGCCGAGTTCGAGGCCGCGCCGGGCTATGTTGGCGGCTGCGTTTGAGCCGAAATAGAACCCGGCAGCGAGCAGAACGAGGAAGAAAGCACCCTGGTAGATCAGGCGACGCGTTCGCGGATCGCTCCGGTGAAAGCGCGGCATCGAGGGTGTTGGGGCGACAATGTCGGCCACGTTGCTGGCGATTATTTCGGGAGGGAGCGCAGGCAAGACGGCCTGCGCCTGATCCCCGGTACGCTAGCGGGAGGGCGGCACGTACATGATACCGCCGTTAGTGTAGAGATTGTTGAGACCGCGCGGAATGCCGAGCGGCGACTTCTCTCCGAGGTACTTCTCGTAGAGCTCGCCGTAGTTCCCGAGGGTTTTGATGATCGTGTAGGCGTATTTCTCATCGACACCCAACGCCGCGCCGAGTCCTGGGTCGACACCAAGGAGGCGCCGGATCTGCGGGTCGGTGCCTTTCAGCATCTCGTCGACATTGGCCTTGGTGATCCCGAACTCTTCGGCGTTGACCAGCGTGTTGAAGGCCCACGCGACGATGTCGCGAAGTTCCTCGTCCCCGTGGCGGACCGTGAGGCCAAGCGGCTCCTTCGACAGGCGTTCGGGCAGGATGATGTGGTCCGCCGGATTGGAGACGGTGGTTCGCTGAGCAGCGAGCGTCGTTGCATCCGACGTGAGCGCGTCGCAGCGGCCTTCCGCATAGGCGCGCGTCAGTTCATCGCGCGCCTGGATGACGACCGGCGTGAACTTCATGTTGTGCTTGCGGAAGAAATCGGTCAGCGCCAGCTCGGTCGTGGTGCCGGGCTGAACGCAGACGGTGGCGCCGTCAAGCTTCAAGGCGCTCTGCACATTCAGCTTCTTCGGCACCATGATGCCCTGACCGTCGAAGAATGTGATGGCCGGGAAATTGAACTTGAGCTGGGTATCGCGCACCAGCACAAAGGTTGTGTTGTTGGTCAGAACGTCGACCTCGCCCGATTGCAGCGCTGGAAACCGCGTTTGCGTGGTGAGCGGCGCGATCTGAATCTTCTCCCCGTCACCGAAGATCATGATCGCAATCGCACGGCAGAAATCGACGTTGAAGCCCTGCCATCTGCCCTGGGTGTCAGGCACGCCGAAGCCGGGATTGGAGGGCCCTTGAACGGCGCATTTGAGCGAGCCACGCTGCTTGATCGCGTCGAGCGTCGTTCCAGCCAGGGCCGGCTGGAACAGGCCCACCAGGCTCGCAATGCAGGCTCCGACGAGACGTTGGATCTTCATAACTCTCACCTTTCGCCGAAAAGCGTGCACATTCGTCTAGGACACATTGCATACCTAATCAATGTATTTTATACAATCCGACCCCGTGGGCAGACTGCGTCGGCGGCGCAGCCGTGACCGCATCGGAAAGTCGAAAATGAAGTCGCACGATGTCGAAATCGTTGTTGTCGGTGCCGGCATCGTCGGGATCGCGGCGGCCTATTTCCTGACGACCAGGCAAAAGCGATCAAAGCTGCTGATACTGGATGCTGGCCAACCGATGACGCTCACGTCGGCGCAATCGGGCGAGAATTACCGCAACTGGTGGCCGCATCCGGCGATGACAGCCTTGACCGATCACAGCATCGGATTGATGGAAGACATTGCCCGGCAGACCGGCAATCGCATTCACATGACGCGGCGCGGCTACCTGCTCTCAACGCGCAACACGACGCCGGACCAGCTCGTCCGGCAATTGTATTCAGGGTATGGCGCGTCCGCCGAAACTTCGATTCGGATTCATGACGGGAAGCATGCGGGCTGCTACCAGCCGCCGCTGTCCGCCGACTGGCAAGGCGCGCCCGGCGGTGTGGATGTCCTGCTCGACCGCGACTTGATCCATCAGCACTACCCCTATTTGGACTCCGAGATTGCCGCGATCCTGCACATTCGGCGCGGCGGCGATATCAGCGGCCAGCAGATGGGGCAATTCATGCTGGAGGAGATCCGTCGCCTCGGGGGACGTTTTGCGCAAGGCCGCGTCGTGTCGATCGATCGCGGCAGCCGCTTCGAGCTTGAGATCGAGGTGAATGGGGAGCCTAAGACCGTGAGTGCCGACATCATTGTCAATGCCGCCGGCCCCTACGCGGCCGATGTCGCCGCGCTGCATGGTGAATCTCTACCGATCATCAATGTCCTGCAACAGAAGATCGCCTTTCCGGACAAGCAAGGTGCGATTTCGAGGGCGATGCCGTTCGCAATCGACCTTGACGGCCAGTCCATTGCCTGGACGCCGGACGAACGCGAGGCACTGGCGACCGACCCCGCCGTCGCCGCGCTGCTTGAGCCGATGCCCGGCAATATCCATTGCCGCCCGGACGGCGGTGAAGGCGGCCAGTGGATCAAGCTCGGTTGGGCCTACAACGCCACGCCCAGCGCGCCGACCCGCGACCCGCCGTTGGATGACAACTTCCCCGAGGTGGTGTTGCGTGCGGCCAGCCGAATGCTGCCGGCACTAAAGTGCTACTTCGGTACCTTGCCACGCGAACGCATTCACTACGGCGGCTTCTATCCCATGACGGCCGAGAACTGGCCGCTCATCGGCCCTACCCGCACGCCGGGCGCCTTCATCGCCGGCGCGCTGTCCGGCTATGGAACGATGTCGGCTTGCGCCGCCGGAGACCTGCTCGCCAGAAGTGTCGCCGGCGCCGAAACGCCGGCATTCGCCAAAGCGCTATCGCTTGCGCGCTATGATGATCAAGCGTTGATGAGCGCGATTGAGAGCACGGAGAGCCGCGGACTCTTGTAGCTCGCTCACGGCCTGAGCATGCTCAATTGTCTGCGATGCCCGCGGCCTTGACGACCGGAGCCCAGCGGGCGAGTTCACGCGCAATAAGCTCACCCGCTTCCTGCGGGGTGCTCGCCAAAACATTGGCACCGAGGCCTTCGATCTTCGCCTTTGTGTCGGGCTCTGCCGCAATTTCAGCCAAAGCCCGGCCGAGCACCGCAATGACCTCAGGCGGTGTGCCTTTCGGCGCCATCAGCGCCGTCCAGGACGTTCCCATCAACTGCGGATATCCAGCCTCGGCTGCGGTCGGGACGTTCGGCAAGAAGCTGAGGCGCTGGGGCGTCGTGACCGCCAAGGGGCGCACCGAACCCGATTTTGCGTGCTCGCTGGCCGAAGCGATCTGATCGAACATGATCTGCACGTGGCCGGCGACGACATCCGTCAGAGCTGGGCCGTTCCCGCGGTATGGCACATGAGTCATCGGGGCTTTCGCCGCAAGCTTGAAAAGCTCCGCGTAGAGGTGCGTCGAGGTGCCGATGCCTCCCGAGGCGAAATTGAGCGGCTTTTCCGTTCCGCGCGCCAAGACCGCAACATCCTCGAGTGTGCTCGCGTTGACGGCCCGATTCACCAAGACGATGTGGCCGGTATCGAAGATCAGGGAAACCGGCATCAGACGATCGAGGATCGCGGTACCGGTCGAGGCATAAATCCACGGATTGACGGTCAGGATGCCCATCGATCCGATGAGGAGCGTGTAGCCGTCCGGTTCTGCCCGTGAGGCCCTGTCCGCGCCGACATTGCCACCCGCGCCGGTGATGTTCTCGACAAGAAAGCGCGGGCCGAGCCGCTGTTGAAGCCGATCCGCCAGAATCCTGGTCACGGCGTCCGTTCCGCCGCCAGCCGTAAACGGCACGATGAGGCGGACCGGCCGGTCCGGATAGGCCTGCGCGACCGAGGCTGCACAAACCGCGAGAGCGATACACGCAAGATAGCAAAGCCAACGGGACATCCGATCCCCTCTCCTGCGCCGCTTCCACAAGGCACGGCCGCGCATAACATATCACGCAACTTTATACAATTTTGCCAACCTGCATCCAAGTTGATATTGCGTGCAGGAGGCTCGGATAATATGCAGGGCCGCAATGGCTCTCGGGTTTGCGCCCGCCTTCATCTCGCCGTGGCGAACGACATGAACGATCAGATCGTGCTCTCGCTTGATCAGCTCGGTGGGCTGATCGAAAGCGCACTCAAGCGCGGCGGCATGAGTGAAGCCAACGTGAAGCCGGTTGCCGAGACGATGCTGTCCTGCGAGCGCGACGGCGTCAGAAGCCATGGCCTGCTGCGCCTCCCCGGCTTCGTACGATCGATGCAAGTCGGCTGGGCGGACGGTCAAGCGCAGCCGCGCGTGATCGAAACCGCACCAAGCTTATGTGTCGTCGATGCGCAGAACGGCTTCGCGCAAGTGTGCCTGGCGCTCGTGCGCGATCAACTGATGGACATGGCGCGCGTGACCGGCACGGCTGTGCTGCTGACGCGCAACTCGCATCATTTCGGCGCGCTGTGGCCGGACCTCGAGCCTTTCGCCGATGCAGGCTTTGTCGCGCTCACCTGCGTAAACTCGAAAAAGCGCATGGCGGCGTGGGGCGGGACCAAGCCCGTCATCGGCACGAATGCGCTGGCCTTTGCGTGTCCGCGAGCAGGCCAATTGCCGCTGATCTGGGATCAATCATCCAGCGTCCTGTCGCAGGGCGATGTTCTGCTTGCTGCCAATGAAGGGCGCCAAGTGCCGCTTGGCGTTGGCTGCGATGCCGAGGGTCAGCCGACGACTTCCCCTGCCGCGATACTCAATGGCGGTGCGTTGCTTCCATTCGGAGGCAACAAGGGTGCTTCGATCGCCGTCATGGTTGAGATCCTGGCTGCCGCGCTGACCGGCGCGCCGTTTGGATTTGAAGACCAGTCTCCAGGCGCTACCGCAACCACGTCGAAGGGAGGCCAGTTTCTTCTTCTTGTCGATCCCAGCCGCGCCGGCTCTCGGTTCGGCGAGCGGGTGAACATGCTGGTGGGAGCCGTGCTTGAAGCCGGAGCCGCGCGTCTACCGGGCGATCGGCGCTATCAACAGAGAAAGCATTCCCTCGCCGCGGGCGTTCGCCTGACGGAGTCCGAGTATGCACGTCTGTTGGACTTGGCCGGCCAAGGATGAACGCTTAGCGCCGCTCAATCACGTCAGTTCGTTCTTATAGAAGGTTCCGCCCTTCATGATGGCCGCAAGATTTGGGCCGCCATTCTTGAACACGCCAAGATCTTTCAGCGGATTACCGTTGACGACAAGCAGATCCGCGTGCGCGCCGGGCACAAGTTCACCGAGCTTGCCCTCCTGGCCCACGATCTGCGCGTTGACGATCGTCGCCGACCGGATCACCTCGGCAATGGACTGAACTTCCGCCTGCACCGCGAGACCGTCGCATTGATAGCGCTGCGTGTAAGCCATGAGATCGCTTCCAAAGCCGATCGGAACGCCCGTCTGACGGCAGAGGTCGAGCGAAGTGAATCCGGCCGCGTGCACGATGTCGTTCTTTTGCAGCGCAAATTCGGACTTTCCCGACTCGGGCCCAAGGCGCTTGTTCATCTCGTAGGTGATCAGCGTCGGGACGAGAAAAGCGCCCTTGGCCAACATCATCTGCGCGCCATCCTGCGCCAGAAAGTTTCCGTGCTCGATGGTCCGAACGCCATTGCGCAACCCGCGCAGGATCGCCGCGTTGGAATAGGCGTGTGCGGCAGCATAAACGCCCCACCGGCTCGCTTCGTCGACCGCGGCCGCGATCTCTTCTTCGGTGAACTGCAGGCTTTCCAGCGGATCGTTCGGCGAAGCCACGCCGCCACTGAGCATGATCTTGATATGATCGACGCCCTTCCTGAGCTCGCTGCGCACCGCCTTGATCACATCGGGCACACCGTCCGCCATGATGCCCATCAGTTCATGCCCGCAGTAGCAGACATTCAGGTCATTGCGAAAGTCGGTCTTTTCGCGGAAGTCCGCGTGACCTCCCGTCTGGCTGAGCGCGCGACCGGAGATAAACAGCCGAGGCGCGTCCACGAACCCGGCTTCGGACGCATCG
The DNA here is from genome assembly GCA_039649225.1 of Hyphomicrobiales bacterium. GTDB lineage: Bacteria > Pseudomonadota > Alphaproteobacteria > Rhizobiales > Xanthobacteraceae > PALSA-894. The sequence goes on from JBBWZU010000599.1 coordinate 11,931, forward strand.
CGCATGCCGAAGTCGCCGCCGGCCATATCGCGCACGGACGTAAACCCGCGCATCAGCATGTGCTTGAGCGTGTATGTCGCCATCGCGGCGGAGAATGTCGTTGGCACATTCCGCATGTGGAAGCGGCCGCCTTTGTTCAGGAAATAGTACATGTGGACATGCGCATCGATCAGCCCGGGCATCAACGTGCGGCCCTTCATGTCCACCACGTGCGCGCTCTGTGATCGGATCGGGACGTCCGATACCTCGCGGACGATCTCGTCTTCGATCAGAACCTCGACGCCTTCGCGAAGTTCGCCTTGCCGCGGATCCAGAAGGGCCCCGTTTCGAAACAGAAAACCCGTCATGTCCTGCCTCTTGTTTCTCCGCACGGCTATTTGCCCGAATGGCGCGCAGCCGACGCACCGCGCTCGCAGTCGTCGTCACCTCTGTACGGATACGTAATAAGAGAATAGTATACACTTTGCAAAGAGTCATCCGGCCCGGTGTGCCGGCCGCTCGTCTTCGCTCGAGCGCAGGAGGGTCGCGTGTCCAACCTGGATCGGCGCAAATTTCTGTTCGGCGGCGTCGTAGCCGCCGCATGGCGGCCGCGCCTGCTCGGCGCCGCGGCCCTCCCCGGTGTTCCTCTGGTCATGGGTTGCACCACCGAACCCACCTCGTTTGATCCGCTGTTTCAATACTTCGGGCCAAATCGTCAGGCTCATTTCCCGATATTCGAGCCTCTGGCTGCCTACGATGCGCGATTGGGGGTAGTCCCGGCGCTGGCGGAGTCGTGGTCCCTGCTCGATCCGACAACGTGGGAGTTCATCCTGCGCGAAGGTGTCCGCTTCCACGATGGGACCGCGCTGGAAGCGCAGGATGTCACCTTTTCGCTCGAACGCGCATCGACGGTCCCGAATAGTCCATCGACCATGGGCGTCTACACACAGGCCATCCGGCATCTGACGGCGCCGCATCGGCGCGCCGTCAGGGTTTCGACCAAAACGGTCTCACCGCTGCTAGTGCGCGATCTCGCCAACATCCCGATCGTCTCGCGCAGGGCGGCGTCCGGCCTTGCAACGGCGGACTTCGATCGGGGGACCGGGCTGATCGGAACCGGGCCGTATCGCTTTGGCCGATGGGACAAGGGGCAAGCGATCACCTACGAGGCATTCACGCCGTACTGGGGTTCTGCTCCGGAATGGTCGACCGTCACGGCCCGGCTCATCCCGGATGGCCAGGAGCGCCTGCGTGCGCTGAGGTCCGGCGAGGTTCAGCTCGTCGATCAGGTGCCGCCGCAGGAGATGGCGCGTCTTCTCGGCGACCCAGCGACGCATGTCGCGCGGGTCGAGAGCAATTTCGTCATGTACCTGCACATGGATCAATTCCGCGACGTCACACCATCGATCACCGATCGGAGCGGCAGGCCGATCGGCAATCCCTTGCGCGATGTGCGCGTGCGCAGGGCCCTGTCCAAAGCGATCGATCGGGATGCAATCGTGCGCGACGTTCTGTCCGGGGCCGCCTCTCCCGCCAGCCAGTTCCTCCCATCCACGTTCGCGGGCACGATCGCCGATCTGGGAGCGGAACGGCACGATCCGGGAGTTGCTCGGGAGTTGCTCGCCGCGGCGGGTTTCGCGGATGGATTCAAAATGACCATCCACGGCACCAAGGGGCGTTATCCCAATGACACGGCCGTACTCGAAACCATCGCTCAATCGTTCACCAAGATCGGTCTCGGCGTCGATACGGTCGCGTTGCCGCCGACCGAGTTCTTCACGCGCGCTTCGTCAGGCCGCGATGGGCTCCCGGAGTTCAGCCTGATTCTGACCGGCTGGAGCTCGGTCGACCCGTCCGGGGCGCTTAAAGGCCTGGTGACGACTTTCGACAAAAGTACAGGTGCCGGATCGTCAAACCGCGGGCGATACAGTAATGCCAAAGTCGACGCGCTGCTGCGCGACGCGCTTGCGACGATTGAAGAGGATCGCCGGGCGGCGCTCCTGCGCGAAGCAACACGATTGGCCGTCGTGGAAGACCAGGCGATCATTCCGCTGTTTTATCCGACCAATATCTGGGCTTCGACCGGATCGCTGAAATACGATCCGCGCGTGGACGGAAGCACATTTCCCATGGATGCGCATCGGGTTTGACCGATCGCCGCACCGCGGCTTTAACCACAGCAACGCATAAGATGAATTGAAATTGTATACCGTTCGGGATATTCACATCTCGCGAACAAACCCCAGCCGGGCACCAAATGAAGCAGAAGCTCAAGGACGCAGCCACCTCAGCACCAGATCAGATCAGCGAGAAATTACGCAAAGATATCTATTCGGGTAGGATCGCCGCAGGTGCTCAACTGCGTCAGGATAATCTGGCCGAGCGCTACGGCGTAAGCCGTATTCCGGTGCGCGAGGCCCTGCGCCAACTGGGAGCGGAGGGGCTGGTCACCTTTCACCCCAATCGGGGAGCGGTCGTTACATCGCTGTCGCTGAATGAAGTCCTTGAGATGCTGGACATCCGGATTGCGCTGGAGTGCCGCGCCCTGTATCTCGCCGTGCCGAACATGGTCGACGCCGATTTCGAGAGCGCAGCCAAAATCCTCAAGGCCTACGATCGTGAGCCCCGCGCAACCGCATGGGGTGAAATGAATTGGCGGTTTCATTCCGCAATCTATGCGCCGGCCAATCGGTCCAAGCTTCTTGCCATGATCGAAACTAACTACGGGCACGTCGGGCGTTTCATTCGGGTGCAGGTTTCGCTCGCGGCCGGAAAAGAGCGTCCGCAGAAGGAACACTATCAAATCCTCGAGGCGTGCAAGGAGGGTAACGCCACCAAGGCGGCGCGCCTTCTGGGCGATCATATTTCCTATACGCAGAAGTCCTTGATTGCTGCCCACCGGCGTAACCGTGCAAACGGCGCGGAGAGCTAGGCATAAGACGGCGCGCGCGTGTCGTGCTCCTAGGACAAGACGTTCTTGAAGATTTGTCCTTCCTTCATGCCGAGAACGAGGGAGTCCTCGGGTCTTTCAAGAACCGTGATGTCGTCGAGGGGATTGCCTTTGATCGCGATGAGATCGGCGAGGTAACCCTCTTCAACGCGCCCGACCAGCTTCTCCATGCGAATGAGCTCTGCGCCAATCACCGTCGCGGATCGAAGCAGCTCCTGCGCGGACACTACCTCGCGCCGAATCGAGAATTCGTTGAGCTGGAATTCATGCAGCTCCAAACCCACCAGATCGGTGCCGTAGGCCATCGGGATGTTCTTGCGCTTGGCGAGCTCCACGGCCTTGAGGCCCGGCGCAACGAGCGCATTCAGCTTCTCCAGCGTCGTTGGAGACACACCAAGCCGCGCACCGAGCTTCGATCCCATGCGATAGGTGACGAGGGTCGGAACCAGATACGCGCCCTTCTCCTTGAGAAGGTCCGCGGTTTTCTCGTCAAGATAGTTGCCGTGCTCGATCGAGCGCACGCCGAGCCGCAACGCGCGCTCGATCGTTCGTGCCGAGTAGGCGTGCACGACGGCGTAGAGGTTTGCCATCGCGGCCTCCTCGACGATTGCGGCGATCTCTTCCTCGGAAAACTGATCCGAATCGAGACGGTCGGTCGGTGACGCAGCGCCCCCTCCTCCCATGAATTTGATGTGATGGGCGCCGCGTCGAACTTCGGCACGGGCAGCACGACGGACCTCGGCGACACCGTCGACCATGACGCCGAGGCCGGGCTGCGTGTAGGAACCATCGTATGCTTCAATGCCGGGGCCTCGCATATCACCGTGACCACCGGTCTGCGAGAGTGCCTTGCCTCCGAACAGCAGGCGAGGTCCCGGGAACAGCCCCTCCTCGACGGCCCTTGCGAGCCCAAAATCGGCCCCGCCCACGTCGCGAACCGTGGTGAAGCCACGCATCAGCATTTTATTGAGAATCCTGGCGGCTTGCGCCGCGACGTAGGCCGGTGACGATCTTGCGAGCGTTCCGAAATCGGCCGCATAGGCGGTGACATGCACATGCGCGTCGATGAGGCCGGGCATGAGGGTCGCTCCGCGAAGATCCAAGCTGATAGCGCCTGGCAAGCCCGGATCGCTCGTTGCGATTTCGCGGATCAAGTTGTCTTCGACCACGACATGTCGGTCGGGAAGCAACACGCCCTTGTCCGCGTCGAGCACATTGGCGTTCTTGAGAACCCAAAGAGTCATCCGGTCGAGCTCCCGTAGCAGGTGAGTTGATGGCGGTTCACGGACGTGCGCGCAGGCGCAGGCGGCCGAAACCCCAGGTCAGACCCAGCGTGGTCGCGATCAGCACAAAAGCGAGGGTCGCGCCCAGTGGCCAGTTGTTCTTGGCCAATATCTCGTCGGTCAGGACCGGCGCCATCATCTGAAAACCAGGCCCCCCGAGAAGGACAGGCGTCGCGTAGGCGTTCATGGACAGAATGAACGAGATGACGGTCGCGGTCCTGATTCCCGCTAGCGCCAGCGGCCAGGTGACCTTCCTGAAGACCTCGAACGGCGTAGCGCCGAGGCTGGACGCGGCTTCCTCAACCGAGGCTCCCACTCCTTCGAGCACGCTCTGGATGGTCAGAACGACAAACGGAATGTTCACCGATATCGACCCGATCAGAACTGCGGCGGGCGTGAACATGATCGATAGCGGACTGCCGACGAGGTGCAGCCTGATCAGCGTGGCATTGACCAGGCCCTGTTCGCCGAGGGCCAACATCCAGCCGGCGGCACGGACCGCGTTTCCGACAAACAACGGTATGATGACCAGCAGGATCAGCGCTTTCTTGTAGCGGACCGATCGGCTGATGAAGTGCGCCAAGGGGATGCCGAGCACGAGCGAAAGTATCGTAACGGCGAGAGCCATCGAGATGGTTGTCGCAAGGACCGCGCGGTAATACGGGTCGACAATGACGTTCACATAATTTTCCAGCGTCAGCGCCGTCACCATGAACTCGCCCGGCTTGAACGCATTGAAGCTGTAGCGCACCAGCAGAAGAAGCGGGAATAGATAGATGACCACCGTGATCACGAGCGCGGGCGCAACGAGCCCCGCCTCGGTCACGACGCTGATCGAGCCGGGAGGAACCTCATCCGCCACGATCGTTTCGCGCGCGTTCACGTCACGGCTCCGCGCGAGCCGTGGCGTCTCGAATTCCGACGACGTCCTTTGCCGGAATATGCAGGACGACGTCATCGTGTCCCGGAGACGGTTGACCGTCTTCTCCCGCCCCCACGTAGACGCTGAGCGTGTCGCCGCCCTGTAGCCTCACATCGAAGATTCGCCCCGAACCGAGAAACGTCTCGTTCGCGATCCTCGCGGTGATCGCGTTGTCGAGACTGCCGTGGTGAGACGTGATCTTGATCCGTTCTGGACGAATGACGACGGAGCGGCAGTCGGGCGGAAGATGAGCCGCTGCCAGGATGAGACCGTTGGCGGTCTGAAATTTGTTGTCTATAACCCGCCCGGTCAAAAAATTGGCGCCGCCGATGAAATCGGCAACGAACGTGTTGGCCGGTTCCGCGTAAACCCGTTGCGGAGGTCCGATCTGCTGAATTTCCCCGTCCTTCATGACGACCAGGCGGTCCGCGATGCTCATCGCTTCCTCCTGATCGTGCGTGACGAGGATCGTCGTGATCCCGAGAGACTTCTGCAGTCGGCGGATCTCCTGGCGAATGCTCAAGCGAAGCTTCGCGTCCAGGTTCGAGAGCGGCTCGTCGAGTAGCAGGACGTCGGGTTCGATCACCACCGCGCGTGCGATGGCGACACGCTGCTGCTGTCCGCCGGACAATTCACGTGGCATCCGGTTCGCCAGGTGTCCCATCGCGACCATGTCCAGGGCCTTCTCCACCTTCTGGCGGATTTCCGTTTCCGAACGCTTTCGCCGCCGCAGCCCAAAGGCGACATTTTCAAAGACGCTCAAATGCGGGAAGAGTGCGTAGTTCTGGAAAACGACCCCGATATTCCGGTCATAGGCCGGCACATGGGTGATGTCGCGCTCCCCGACCAGGATGCGTCCGCTGCTGGGGGTAATGAATCCCGCGATCAGCCGCAGTGTCGTTGTCTTGCCACAGCCGGATGGCCCGAGGAAAACGACGAGTTCGCCTTGATTGATCTCCAGCTCGAAACCATCAAGCACCGCACTGGTGCCGTAGTATTTGGACAGGCTGTGTATCGTTACCCGTGACATCTAGACCACCTTGGTCAACGGAACGAACCGGTCGGTGAGCAAAAGTCCCGCCGTGATCAGCAGTATTTGAAGGACCGATATGGCGGCGACGCTCGGGTCGATACGCCACTCCAGATACTGCAGGATCGCGATCGGCAATGTGATTTGGCCGGGTGCCACCAGAAACAGTGAAATTTCCAGATTTCCAAAGCTGACGACGAAGCTGAACAAAGCTGCGGCGACAACGCCCGGCCACATCAGCGGCAAGGTGACCTTCCCAAGGACCGCGAACGGTTTTGCGCCAAGGCTTGCGGCGGCCTCTTCGATGGTTCGGTTGACGCCGCAAATATTCGCCAGCAGCAATCGCAAACACCACGGAATGGTCAGAAGCACGTGACCGGCGCCGAGGCCCATTGTCGAGCCGACCAGCGGCAGGCCTGTCGCGATTTCCAGTCGAATGAGCGCCACGTAGAGGCCCGCCCCTATGACGATGGCGGGCAGGATCATCGGGCTCATCAGGAATTGTACAATGGCGCCGCTGAAAGGGACCCGCCGCCGATGCAGGGCGAGTGAAGCGGGAATTGAAATGCCGAGGCCAACCAAGGTCGCCAGCAATGCGACCTCGAAGCTCAAGCTAGCGCCGCCCGTGAACTGCTTGTTGGCGAGCGCCTTGCCATACCAGCCGAAGGTGTAACCGGACGGCGGTATGGCCGGTATCTCCGACTCGAAGACACTGAGCCACATCACGAGCACGAGAGGAACCAGCAGGCAAAACAACGAGGCTGCGACGCCGACAAAATAGATGGCCCTGCCGATCCCGACCCAGGCGTACCATCGGTCGGCAGCACGGGCCGGCCTTCGATCAGCGCCGACACCGGGAGCGCTCTGCCGATCGGTTATGCTCACGCCTTGAAGACCTTGTCCCACCAATCCTTAATCTGGCTATCGTTCTTCAGCAGATAGTCGTCGTCCGAAAGAAACAGCCTGTTCTCCATCCCGGCCGGCACGCCGATCCGCGCCTTGTAGTCGTCCGGCAACGCAACCCCGCTGAGCGGCGGATTGTAGCCAAACTCGTTGGCGTAGGCGGTCTGAGTGTCGGTCTCGAGGTTTGCGTTGAGAAATTTGTATGCGGCGTCCTTGTTTCTGGCGTTCTTCGGCACGCTGAACCCGAACAGAGCGACGCCCAGCCCCTCTTTTGGAAAAGCGATCTTGATCGGGATGCCCGCGTTCTGCCACATCACGCCGCGCGCCTGCCACATGATGCACATCCAGCATTCGCCGCTCTTAAGAGCCTGCGCCATGGCCTCGTTTGTCGGATAGATCCTCACGCCCATCTTCTTGAGCTCAAGCAATTTTTCCTTGCCCGGCTCGTAATTGGAGGTCGATCCGCCGTTGATCATCGCCGCTGACTCGACTGTCGTCTGATACTGGATATCGATCACCCCGACCCTCCCGGCGTATTTCGGATTCCAAAGGTCGGCGTAGGACTCGGGCGCCGGATTGATCTTCTCGGGATTGTAGAGAATGACCCGCGTACTGAAGAACTGCGGAACCAGGTAGGGCTTCTTCAGGTCCTGCAGGATCCGGCTGGAGGCGGCGATCTTTGAGTAATCGATGTCCTCAACGGCGCCGTTCTTCCATAGCTCATAAGCACCGGAATTGGTGAGCCCCGCAACGTCCATGGTTCCGCGCGGAAGCGCACGCTCGGCCAGAATCTTGACCTTGCGCGGCGGCTCAGCAGCCGCATCGAAAACGACATCGACGCCTGCGGGCTTGAGATGATTGGCGACGAGTGAGTTCTCGATCACCTTTTGGGAATCGCCGCCCCAATGGCCGACGACCAGTCGCCCGCCTTGCGCATGCGCCAAATCGAGAGGGGCCGACAAGGCGCTTGCGCCGAGCAGACCGACGAACTTGCGCCGCGTCCAAAGCTGCTTCATCCCAACGTCTCCAGACAAGATGGTCGACCGCGACGGATAGGCATTGCTGTCGCGCGTCTCTCGGACAGTCGCGCGTTTCACGAAACCAACCAGCCGGCATCGATTGCTTTCGGATACATAATGGATGAGATTGGATGCAATGTCGAGCCGCCTCGCAGGCCGAAAGTGGCCGCAAAACACGATTGATATCGTGTATCCAATACAATACGATTGTATCCTGAACGCCTCTCCACTGGAACGCATTGGTGACAGCATACGACTTCATCATCGTCGGGGCAGGTTCGGCCGGATGCATTGTCGCTGCCCGACTTACCGAAGACCCGGCGGTGCGCGTGTTGTTGATCGAGGCCGGCGGACCGGATCGCAGTCCGATCATCGCCATGCCGGCCGCCCTCCCCTTCGCCTATCAGAAGAAGACCTTGGGCTGGGGTTATCAGTCGGGTCCGGAACCGCATCTCGATGGCAGAACCATCGACGAGAAACGAGGACGCGTTATCGGCGGATCGTCATCGATCAATGCCATGATCTACAATCGAGGCAATGCGCTCGATTTTGAAGATTGGTCCGCCGCCGGACTGCGCGATTGGGGCTATGCGCAATGCCTCCCCTATTTCAAGAAGATGGAGACGTTCGCCGGCGGTGAGGACGATTGGCGCGGCGGTAACGGGCCGATGCGGATCAGCCGCAGCCAAGCCAAGCACAGACTATACGATATCTTCCTGCGCGGCGGCGAACAGGTCGGGTTCTCAGTTACACCGGATCACAACGGGTTCCGGCAAGAGGGCCTGCATGTCGCGCAAGCCTTCATCCACGATGGGCTGAGATGGAGCTCCGCGCGCGGCTATCTGCGTCCCGCATCCCGCCGTGCGAATCTCAGGATCTTGTCGCGTAGCACGGTGAGGAGGCTGATCATCGAGAACGGGGCGGCGGTTGGAATTGAACTCGAGAGCAAAGGCGGGTCGCTTCGTGTCGCGTGTGCGCGCGAGCTGATATTGTGCGCGGGCGCTTTCAACACACCGCAATTGCTCATGCTTTCGGGCGTCGGCGACGCGGACGAATTGCGGCCCTTGGGGATCGCCGTGAAGGCGCACGTGCCGGACGTCGGCCGCAATCTGCAGAACCATCCCGGGATCAACGTCCAGTACGCGACACGCTACGCGGACTCGCTGGCGTCCGAGCTTGGGGTCTTCGGCCAGATCAGGCTTGGGCTGGAATGGATGCTGCGTCGGAAGGGACTGGGCGCGACGAACTTCTTTGAAACCGGCGCATTTCTGCGGACGCGCAGCAACCTTGAGCTTCCCAACGTGCAATACGAATTCCTGCCGTTGACGCGTTACCTGAAGAACGGAAAGCTAGTTGCAATTCCGGGATTTCAGTTCTGGATGGACGTCTGCCGCCCGGAGAGTCGCGGCGCCGTCAGGCTTGCGAGCGCTGATCCTGCGGCCGCACCATCGATCGTGTTCAACCACCTTGCGTCGCGGAACGATCTTCGCGACCTCATCGACGGCGTTCGCCTGGCGCGCGAACTGATCGCGCAGCCGGCCTGGGATCGATTTCGTGGCGAGGAGCTCAGTCCGGGTCCCGAGGTTCAAACCGACCGTGAGCTTGAAACATTCATCCGCGCCAACGTTGGCACCTCCTTCCATCCATGCGGCACGTGCCGGATGGGCGCCGACCCCGAGGCGGTCGTTGATAGCGAAGGCCGCGTGAACGCGATCAGGCGCATGAGGATCATCGATGCCTCGATCATGCCACGCATCGTGACGGCGAATTTGAGCGCCGCGATCATGATGATGGCGGAAAAGATCTCCGATCGCATTCTCGGTCAAGCACCGCTTGCGCCATCGAACGCCGCATTCTTCCGGTGCGCATCATGAAATGCTGCCGCGAACCTGCGCATGCCACGATTTGTGATCAACAACAGGGGATAGTCATGACTGCCTTCCGCATCGATCGCCGCCGCCTGCTCGCCGGCTCTGCAATCCTCGCTGGCGCATCGGCCCTGCCGCAGAGCGGCTTAGCGCAAAGCGCGCCAATCAGGATCGGCACGCTCACGCCCCTCACCGGCTCGGGCGGTCCTTATGGTCCGGTGATGGTCAAGGCGGTGAAGGCCGCTGTTGACGAGGTCAACGGCGCGGGCGGCGTGCTCGGCCGCAAGATCGAGCTCGTCTCCGAGGATGACCAGACCAATCCCGAAGCCGGCGTTCGCGCCGCGCGAAAGCTCATCGATGTCGATAAGGTCTCGGCCATCCTCGGCACCTGGGCTTCGGCGGTGACGACGGCAGTCGCGCCACTGTGCTGGGAGTCCAAGACGTTCCTCTGCACGACGTCGGGCGCGGATTCGATTACCCAGCTGCCGCACCAGGGCTATCTCATCCGTACCCAACCCAACACCACGCTGCAGGGTCGCAAATTTGGCGAGTTCTGTATCGCCGATGGTGCCAAGCGCATTTTCTTCGTCTCGCCGCAGACTCCCTTCGCCAAGAGCCAGTTCGATAACATCACCGCTGCCGTCAAGGCGGCCGGTGGCGAGACCGCATCCCTTATTTATGACGACAAGAAGCCGGCCTACCGGACCGAGATCGACGAGGCGATGCGCTTCAAGCCTGACGGAATCGTCTTGGGCGGCTACACGCCCGACACCGCCGTGATGCTGAAGGACCTGTTCCGCGCCGGCTATTCCGGGCTCAAGATCGCCTTCGGCTATTCGGTCAACCAGAAGCTGGTGGAGAGCGTGCCGGCCGAAGTCGCCGAGAAGACCTACACCATCTCGCCTTCTCCGGCCGAAGGCTCGAAAGCCTATGATCGGCTGGCCAAGCTGATTGGCGTCACCTCACCCGACCCCTACAGCACCCAAATCTACGATCATATCAATCTCGTTCTGCTGGCGATTGCCTATGCGGGCGACGCTTCCGGTACGGCGATCAAGGACGCCCTGCGCAAGGTGAGCCAGGCGCCCGGCGGAGCAAAAATCGACAACGCCATAGACGGGCTGAAGGCCGTCGCCGCCAAACAGGCTATCGACTACGACGGCGCCAGCGGTCCCTGCGATTTCACGGACGCCGGCGACATCATCGACTGCAAGTTTCGCTACGAACAGGTCCAAGGCGGGAAGCTCGCTCTGATCAAGATCGCCTAAGGCAATCCCGATGTACCAGCCGCAGCCTGAACCCGACGCTATGGCGGACGAATTGGCAGCCCTGTTGGCGCAGCTCAAGGAGCCCGATCAACCGCAAACACTATTCAAAATCATTGATAGAGCGACCAAGGCGCTCGTCGGCCACCGTCTGTTCACGATCCTCCTCGTTGATGGCGATCAGGTTGAACGCCTGCACTCGAACAGGCCGGATGAAGAGCCGGTCGGGGGCAGAAAGCCGATGGGATCCACGCCATGGGGTGAGCTCGTCCTCAAGAGGCGCGAGCCATTTCTCGGCACCGACATGGAGGCGATCAGATGGGCCTTTTCAAATCACGAGAGTATCAAGGCAAGAGGGATGGGTTCGGTCATCAATATCCCGATAGTGTACGACGCCAAAACAATCGGGACGATGAATCTGCTTGACGCCGAGCATCACTACAAACCCGACGACGTTTCCAAAGTGCATTGCCTCGCGCCGCTATTGATCCCGGCGATGATAGCGGTCCGTCGCAACGGTCATTGTTCTCAGCGGGGCTGATGAACCGCCGAACGAAGGTAGAGGTTGGGCCAGAGAAAACGTTCGCTAACGGTCGATCGACGGACTCGCATGGGATCGTTCGCTGAGGGTTGGATTCCGACGTTCGCAATAGAGTGTGCCGCGACATGATGTGAACGTCGGAATCAGAGCACTAGGAGCCCGCCACCGCGGCAAGCGGCGTGGGTGCGGTCTCGGGCGCCCCACCTTCCGGCGCGGGGAAAATCACCAGATCAGAAACTTTGTGTGGAGCATGCGCGGGCCCGGACTGCGGCATGTGGTCCGCGAAGTAGCTGCGCCTCAGTTCGGCGGCACGCCTGGGCTTGCTGAAAATGTAACCCTGCACCTCGCTGCAGCCTTCCTGGCGCACGATCGACAATTGCTCGTCGGTCTCGACGCCCTCGGCCGTGGTGGTCATTCCGAGGCTGCTCCCCAGCTGGACGACGGCGCGCAGGATGGCGCGCGCATGATGACTGTCGTTGGAGAGATCGGCGATGAAGCAGCGGTCGATCTTGATCTTGTCGAACGGGAAGCTACGCAGGTAGCTCAGCGAGGAATACCCGGTCCCAAAATCGTCGAGCGCGATCCGCACGCCGAGATCGTGCAGCTGCTGCAGGATCGCGCGCGTGGCTTCGCTGTCGTTGAGCAGCACCGATTCGGTGATTTCCAGCTCCAGGCACTGCGGCGCCAGTCCGGAGGCGGCGAGCGCACCGAGCACGGCCTGCATCAGGCCGCGCGATCTGAGCTGAATGGCGGAAAGATTCACCGCGACGCGGAGGTCGCGCGGCCAGCTTGCCGCCTCCGCGCAGGCGGCGCGCAGGACCCATTCGCCGATCTGCACGATCATTCCGGTCGCCTCGGCGATCGGAATGAATGTCGCAGGTGAAATCCGGCCGCGCTCGGGATGATTCCAGCGCAGCAACGCCTCGCAGCCCGCGACGCGATCCTTGCCGAGATCGATGACCGGTTGGTACTCGATCTCGAACTCGCCGTTCCTGAGCGCCTTGCGCAGATCCTTCTCGAGCTCGCGGCGCGCATGCATCAGCGTATTCATCACCGGCTCGAAGAAGCGATAGGAGCCGCGGCCGTCGGTCTTGGCGCCGTAAAGCGCCAGATCGGCGCTCTTGAGAAACTGATCGGCGTCGTGGCCGTCATTGGGAGATACCGCGATCCCGATGCTGGTCCCGATCTCGACGTGCTGACCATCCAGATCATAGGGCTTGCCAACCGATGACAGGATGGACGTGGCGAGCACTGCGGCATCCTCGGGGGTCGCGATCGGCTGCACGATCGCAAATTCATCGCCGCCCAGCCGCGCGACAAGGTCGTCCTCGCGGAGAGCGGCGCGCAGCCGTGCGGCGACCTCCTTGAGCAGAGCGTCACCGGTCGGATGGCCAAACGTGTCGTTGACTTCCTTGAAGCGGTCAAGGTCGAGCCAGAGCACCGCCACGGAGTCGCCGCTGGCGCGGGTCCGGCTGAGCGCCTGCTCAAGGTGCTCGCGCAGCAGGATCCGGTTCGGCAGCCCGGTCAGCGGATCGTGGCGGGCCAGGTGCTCGAGACGCGCCTCGATGCGCCGCCGTTCCGTGATGTCGTTGTGCGTCGCGACCCAGCCGCCGCCCTGTATCGGATGATGACCAAGCTCGATGATCCGTCCGTCGGGCATATGGTGAACATTGACGGCAGGAAGGCCGGCCGCAACAACCGCGAAGCGCTCACTGAAATAGTCGTCGGATGAAGGGCCTCCATACATGCCGCCGGCCATTCGCTGCTTCAGAATATCGCGAACCGACGTTCCGGGATGCACGTTCTCGCGCGACAATCCGTACATGCGCAGATATGGCTCATTGCACATCACCAGACGCTCGTCGGCATCGAAGACGCAGAGCCCCTGCGACAGGCTGGTCAGCGCCATCTCGAACTGAAGTTTCTGCGCGCGCAATTCATCTTCGCGCCGCTTGAGCTCCGTGATGTCGATGCGAACGCCGATCGCGCCGCCGTCGGCGGTCCGGCGCTCCTCGACGCGAACCCAGCGGCCGTTCGGCAGGCGCTGCTCGTGGCTATTCTGCTTGTTCGCATGGCGCGCGAGCCGGTCGGCGAGCCAGGCTTCCTCGCATCCCACCGCCTCGGGGTATTGCCCGCGTGCCAGGCCCGCACGCAGGATCTCGGCGAACGTCTTGCCGACCTCGATGGTGCTGTGGCCGTACATTTCCGTGTAGCGGCGATTCCACGTGATATAGCGATCGTCGGAATCGAACAGGACGATGCCCTCGGGCACGACATCCAGCGCCTCGAGGAGATGCGTATGCGCAACGCGAGCCTGCGAGGCCGCGCGCTCGGCCAGCGCACGCGCTTCCATCGCGGCCTTTTCGGCTTGCCGCAGATCGGTGATGTCCTCGTGCGTCACGAGACGTCCGCCGCTCGCCATGGTCTGGCGCGAAACGCTGATGATGCGCCCGTCGGCCAGCTCCTGAACGCGCGTCGACACCGCGCCGAAGCTGCTGGTCCAGCTATCGAGGAAGCTGTCATTGTCGTTGATGACGTAGTTTCCGTTGGCGAGACGGTGCTGCAGGATCTCCCGAACCGTCGTTCCGGGCCGCACCTGGTCGGCCGTCAGTCCGTACATTTCCGAATAGCGCCGGTTGCAGACGATGAGCCGCTGCCCGGCATCGAACATCGCGAGCCCCTGCAGCATGTTCTCCAGCGCGGCATCGAGCTGCTCATTGCGCTGCGCCAGGATGGCATTGAGCTTTTGGCGCGCGCCCGCTTCGTCCAGCCGACAGGCCGCGTCGGCCGCAACGGCGCGCGCAGCAGCGAGCAGCCGCCTGAACGCGGCTGCCAAGTCGCGAACGACGGCCGGAAGGCCGCTCCAGCTCTCGCGCAGCATTGCTGCTCCCGCAGATAATCGAGCGGAGCAGCCTAGGATCAGTCGGCTAATCGAACCTTCCAGCGGTGGAATTTCGCCGGAATTCACGCCGTTCGTGGGTAATAGCAGGTAAATTTTGTGAATTATGCCACAATGTAAGGACGAGCCCATCGCCACGTGTCGATCAGACGGCGCGCCGCCATGCCGACGGCGGTGCCGGACACCGACTCCCGGCTCACGCGCCGTTTCGGGTCCGGAAGTTGCATCCGAGATGCTGCATCAAGCCATCGCAATTTTCTATTGGACTGCCGAAGCGTTCGCCCCCATAGCGTTCATCAATCCCCCGATGCCAGGAAAACACCGCCATGGCCCCGCTCACCAATCTGCAGACCCGCGCCGTCGAGACCCTGATCCACCCCTATACCAACCAGGCGACGATACGGGACACCGGTCCGCTGGTGTTCGAGCGCGGCAAGGGCGTCTACATCTACGACGTCGACGGCAAGGCGTATCTGGAAGGCATGGCGGGCCTCTGGTGCACGGCGCTCGGCTACGACAATGAGGAACTGGTCGAGGCGGCCGCCTCCCAGATGCGCAAGCTCCCCTTCTCGCATCTGTTCACCGGCAAGAGCCACGACCCGGCGATCGAGCTCGCCGAGAAGCTGAAAGAGATCGCGCCGGTGCCGATCTCGAAAGTGTTCTTCTGCAATTCCGGCTCGGAAGCCAATGACAGCCAGATGAAGCTCGTCTGGTACATGAACAATGCGCTCGGCCGCCCGGACAAGAAGAAGATCATCAGCCGCGTGAAGGCCTATCACGGCGTCACCATCGCGGCGGCTTCCCTCACCGGCCTGCCGAACAATCACCTCGATTTCGACCTGCCGATCGCGCGCGTGCTGCACACGAGTTGCCCGCATCACTATCGCTTCGGCAAGGACGGCGAGAGCGAGGAAGAGTTCGCGACGCGCTGCGCGGCCGAGCTGGAAGAAATGATCCTGCGCGAGGGCCCCGACACGGTCGCGGCCTTCATCGCCGAGCCTGTGATGGGTGCAGGCGGCGTGATCGTGCCGCCGAAAACATATTTTCCGAAAATCATGGCGGTGTGCGCCAAGTACGACATCTTCATGATCGACGATGAGGTGATCTGCGGCTTCGGCCGGCTCGGCACGGCGTTCGGCTGCAGCGCGCTCGGCTACAAGCCGCATGCGATCTCGGTTGCCAAGGCGCTCTCCTCGGCCTACCTGCCGATCGCCGGCGTGATGATCCCGGAGGACATGTACCAGGCGCTGATCGTCGAGAGCAAAAAGATCGGCACGTTCGGCCACGGCTTTACGTATTCGGGCCATCCGGTGCCGGCCGCGGTCGCCGTCAAGACGCTGGAGATCT
>JBBWZU010000631.1:0-3422 GCA_039649225.1 Hyphomicrobiales bacterium
GACGTTGTGGTCGCGCAACGTTCTTATTTCCGAGGCGATGCGGCGATCTGGCTGCTCGCGCTGCGCGAGAACTGCGAGGCCGGCGTGCCGGGATGACGCCGCGCCCTGCAAACCTTCTGCGCCTTCATCTCACCCGCGCGAGAGTTTCTCGAAACGCCGGATCAGCCGCTCGCGCTTGAGGCGGGACAGCCGCTGAATCCAGAACAGGCCATTGAGCTGATCGATCTCGTGCTGGTGACACACCGCGCGCAGGCCCTTGGACTCCTCGATATGCGCCTCGCCATCGAGATCGCGGTAGGTGACGCGGACGCGCGTGTGACGCTGGATGTCGTCATTCACGCCGGGCATGGAGACGCTACCTTCCGAGTGCGCGATCATCTCCGGCGAGGCCCACATGATCCGCGGATTGACATAAGTGCGCGCGCCATCGGCGAGGTCGAGCACCACCACCCGCAACAAGACACCGATGTGCGGCGCCGTGATCCCGATGCCGGGCGCGGCACGCATGGTCTCCTCAAGATCGCACGCGAGCTCGCGCAGCGCGCCGTCAAAGGCGGTCACGGGCTGCGCCGGCAGCGCCAGGCGAGGGTCGGGATAGCGGACGATCGGGCGGATGGTCATGCGCGGTTTTTTTACGAGAGGTAAACGGCTCGAGGCAATGTGACAGCGCAGGGGGTGGATTCAGGATATAACCTGTTGTAGGTTATATCCGAGCCATCGGGTGATGTCGCATGAACTTCAACCTCTATCTCGACGATCAAACCGCCAAGGAATTGGATCGAACGGCCAAGAAATTGGGCGAGACGCGCAGCGGATTGATCCGCAAGGCGCTACGCGAATGGCTGGACAAGAAGACGCTCGGCAGTCCCGGCTGGCCATCGTTGATCCTGGAGTGGCAGGGCGTTCCCGACGTGCCGCCGTTCGAATCGTATCGCGGCGAATTGCTTCCGCCCCCCGAAGATGCCTTTTCGTGAAGTATCTGCTCGACACCAATGTGCTGAGCGACTTCGCGCGCGGCGAACACGCCGTGATGACGCGGCTCCGTCAGGAACCGCCGCCGCAATTGGCCGTTTCGGTGATCACCGAGATGGAAGTTGAATATGGACTGGCACGCAATCCCAACCTGGCGCCGCGCGTGCGGGAAGCCATGCGGACGCTTTTAAACACGATCTCCGTCTTGTCCTTCGAGCGCGAAGATGCCCGCGTGGCGGCGCAGTTGCGTGCAAGCCTGAATAGCCAGGGTACGCCCATAGGAGCCTATGACCTGCTGCTCGCGGCTTGTGCCTTGCGGCGGGGACTCAAGATCGTAACGCACAATGCGCGGGAGTTCGTTCGCGTCGGCGGGCTCGGGCTTGAGGATTGGCACAGCCAGTAGACTCGAGGCAGGGCAGGACCAAGCAATGAAGAAGAGAAGCAAACCCAAGGAATGGAAATGAACCAAATCGACCTTTCGGGAAAAACCGCCGTCGTCACCGGCGGCACGCGCGGCATCGGTCTTGCGATCGTCGAGCGCATGGCGAAGTCCGGTGCTCGCGTCGCGGCATGGGATCGTGAGCGCATCGAGAAGGGCGGCAAGGCGGAAGCCGCCGGCGCGACGCTGATCGCCGTCGATGTCAGCGATGCGGCGGCGGTGGCACGCGCGGTCAGCGAGACCGAACAGCGCGTCGGGCCGATCGACATTCTGGTGAACAGCGCGGCGATCGGCGGCGTCAACACGACGGTCGCGGACTATCCGGTCGAGGAGTGGCGCGCCGTCATTGACGTCAACCTGACCGGCACGTTCCTCACCTGCCGCGCGGTCGTGCCCGGCATGCAGCAGCGCGGCTACGGACGCATCGTCAACATCGCGTCGATCGCCGGCAAAGAGGGTAATCCGAACGCCTGCGCGTATTCGGCTTCCAAGGCTGGCGTGATCTCGCTCACCAAGTCGCTCGGCAAGGAACTGGCGACCGCAGGCGTGTGCGTGAACGCCATCACGCCGGCTGTCATTCAGACAGAAATGCTCAAGCAGTCGACGCAGGCGCACATCGACTACATGGTGTCGAAGATCCCGATGGGCCGGCTCGGGCAGGTCGACGAGATTGCCGCGCTCGTCTGCTGGCTCGCCTCCGCGGAGTGCTCGTTCTCGACCGGCGCGGTGTTCGATATTTCCGGCGGGCGCGCGACGTATTGAGCGGAAACTGCTTTCGGTCTGATGATGTTCATGATATGTTCTTATTTGTGGTTGATTGCTCGGTGCAAAACATCGCGCTGACGAACTTTGCGCTGCGTTGACTGGAGCCCTGTGCGGGATGTCGCAGATTTCTTTGTTCGGCGCCGAGACGCTGCCTACCGATGGCTTGTTCCTCGCAATCCTTCCGGAAGTTCATGCCCGGCCGCGTATCGCAGGCACCGCGCAGCAGCTTCGCGACCAGCACGGGTTAAGAGGCAAGCTGCTTGCGGCGGACCGTTATCACATCTCCTTGCACAGCTTCGGCGAATACCATGGCTTGCCACCGAACCTCGTGCCGGACGTGATGAGGGTTGCGGCGACCATCGAGGTGCCGCCGTTCGATACGGTCCTGGACCGGGCAGTGAGCTTTCTCGGCGGCAAACAACGTCCGCTCGTCCTGTGCGGCGGTGGGGACTTGGCAAAGTTCATCGCGTTTCAGCGCGCCATTGGCGTGGCGATGCAAAAGGTCAAGCCCGGCCGGGCGAAGCAGCAATTCACGCCGCACCTCACCGTGCTTTACGACCAGCATGGCATTGAAGAGCAGCCGATCGAGCGGATCGGCTGGACCGTCACCGAGTTTGTCCTCGTGCACAGCCTGCTCGGCCGGGGGCAGTACAATATTCTTGGACGCTGGCCACTGCGCGCCGACGGCGTGCGGCTGCATTGAGGAGCGAGAGAGCCATGGCCATCACCGTCTACGGCATCAAGAACTACGACATGATGAAGAGTGGATCAAATGGCCAACAAGCGTTTGCTCGCCGGCACCTATCAGAAAGTGCTGAGCGGGCAGGGAACGATCTCGTTTCGGGACTTTTTTGCGTTCAAAGGCCAGAAGGGTAGCCATCGCATCTACTTTCATCCATCTGTTGGCCGGCCGTTCCGGTTCAGCCAGATGGCAAGGAAGCGAAGCGGTATCAAGTTCGCCAACTTCGCGATATGATGCGTAAATACGGGGTTGGGCTCGACCCGGATGGATGAAATGAAGAACTACGCAATCATCGTCTATTGGTCCGACGAGGACACTGTCTGGATCGCGGAGGCGCCGGACCTTGAACCATGCGCCGCCCACGGCGATACGCCTGAGCATGCGGTCGCAGAGTTGCGTGTCGCGATGGAGGCCTGGCTCGACGTCGCGCGTGAGAATGGTCTTCCGATTCCAGAACCGCGCTATCGGCCAACGACAGTCGCCGCGGAGTAGCATCGCAAATCC
>JBBWZU010000641.1:0-2554 GCA_039649225.1 Hyphomicrobiales bacterium
GCGGCGCAGAGCGGCTACCCGTCCCAGCCCATCAAGCTGATCGTGCCCTATCCGGCAGGGTCGCTCGTCGACGTCCTCGGGCGGTCCATCGGTGAGACGCTCGCGGCATCGCTCAGGCAACCGGTGATCGTCGACAACAAGCCCGGCGCCAGCACGTTGATCGGCGCCAAGGCCGTCGCCGCGGCGCCGCCTGACGGCTACACGCTGCTGATCCCGACGGTCACGACCCTGAGCATCGCACCCCAGCTCGTGTCCAGGCCCGGCATCGATCCACGCAACGAATTCACGCCGATTGCGCGGCTCGGCGCAACCGCCTTCTTCCTGAGCGTGCACCCATCCTTTCCCGCGCGAACGATGCAGGAGTGGATCGCGGAAGTGAAGAAGCATCCGGGCAAATACACCTATGCCTCCGCGGGGCACGGCACGCCGCATCACATCTTCATGGAGTTGCTCAAGACGCAGCTCGGTCTCAACATCGTACACGTGCCCTACAAGGGCTCCAGCACCGCGATGACGGATTTGCTCACCGGCCGGATCGACATGGCGTTCCTCGATGGCACGCTGGCGATACCCAACGTCGAGGCGGGGAAGCTGGTCGCGGTCGGCCTCTCGATGGCGAAGCGCAGCGTGTTGCTGCCGTCCGTGCCGCCGATCGCCGAGACCGTGCCCGGCTTCGACTGGAGCGGATGGATCGCCTTCGCGGGCCCGGCGAACCTGCCCGCGCCGGTCGTCAAGCTGCTTGCCGACGAAATCCGCGCGATACAGGCAACGCCGCAATTTGCCGATCTGTTGAACGCGGGCGCGATGGAGCCGACCGAGCCGATCCCGCCGCAGGCGATGGCCGAATTCGTCCGCAGCGAATATGCCCGCTGGGGTCGCGCGATCAAGGATTCCGGCGCGACCGCCGAATGACCCCATCACGAGAATGAGCACAACAATGCATCCGACCCACCAGATACGCCGGATCGTCACCGGCCATGACGACAGCGGCAAGGCGGTCATCGAGAGCGACGGCATCTGCCCTCATGTCAAGGTGCGCGAAGGCGCGGGTTTCGTCTCCAGCCTGCTCTGGGTCACCGACGAGACGCCTGCGCGCGTGGACCTGCGCAAAGACCGCGCCGCGCGCACCATCGGCGTGCCGCCGCCGCCGAACGGATCGATCCTGCGCGTCGTCGATTTTCCGCCGGTGACCGGCGAAGCGGAATCGATCGACCAGGAAACCCTGCTCAAGGCGATGGGAGCCGACCAGCACAGCCATGGCGGCGGCCCGGCCCGCCACGCGTTCATGCATCGGACGAAAAGCGTCGACTACGCGATCGTGCTGAAGGGTGAGATCGACATGCTGCTCGACGATTCCGAGGTGCATCTGGAGGCCGGCGACTTCCTGGTGCAGCAGGCCACCAACCACGCCTGGGTCAATCGCTCCGACCAGGTCTGCCGTATCGCTTTCGTGCTGATCGACGGCATCGATCCGCTCGACCAGCCGGGCGCCTAGCGCATGATCCGAAGAAGTGCGCGGCGGTTTTCCGAAAAGATCATGCGCAAGCAAAAAGCCACAACGACGCAGCCGCCAGTCCCACGCCGCCAGGCGTCCCGCAGCGCAGGAGCCTAATCTTGAAGTTCGGTGTCTTCGACCACGTCGATCGCGGCGACCTGCCGCTGGTGCAACACTACGAGAACCGGCTGCGCCTGACCGAGGTGTACGACCGTGAGGGCTTCTACGCCTATCACATCGCCGAACATCATTCGACGCCGCTGGGGACTGCGGGCGCGCCCGGCGTGTTCCTCTCCGCCGTCGCACAGCGGACCAGGCGGCTGCGCATCGGCACACTGGTCTATACGCTGCCGCTGGTGAACCCGCTGCGCCTGCTGGAAGAGGTGTGCATGCTCGATCAGATGAGCAACGGCCGTCTCGAGCTCGGCGTCGGACGTGGCAGCTCGCCCTATGAGCTCGCCTATTTCGGCGTCACCGCGGAGGCATCGTCGACGCTCTACAAGGAAGGCTACCAGGTGCTGATGCAGGGGCTGCAGTCGAAGGTGATCGACTTCGAAGGGCAGCACTATCGCTTCAAGAACGTCCCGGTCGAGCTTGAATGCATGCAGAAGCCAACCCCGCCAATCTGGTACGGGCTATCCGCAGCCGCGGCGGTGCCGTGGGCGGCAGAGAACGGCATCAACGTCGTGTGCAACACGGCTGCGAAGAATGTCCGGCCGATCACCGACCGCTATCGCGAGGTCTGGGCCGGCACGCCACGGGCGGCGCACGAGCCGCATCCTCTGATGGCCATCGGCCGCCATATCGTGATCGCCGAGACACGCGAGGCGGCCCTTGCCTGCGGCAAGCGGGGCTTCGATCGCTGGTATGCGAGCCTGCAGCATCTGTGGCGCGTGCATGGCAATCCCATGACGCACTACCCCGTGCCGGAGGATTTCATGGCCGCCATCGATGTGGGGTTGCTGCTGGTCGGGACCGCCGGCGAGGTCGCGGAAGGGCTGCGGCGCGAGATCGAGACCGCCGGCGTCAACTATGTGCTGACGCGCTTTGCGTTCGGCA
>JBBWZU010000655.1:0-6541 GCA_039649225.1 Hyphomicrobiales bacterium
CTGGAAGCCAAGATCGTCCGCTGGAACATCCTCGACACCGGCAAGCGCATCGACGGCCGCGATCTCAAGACCGTGCGCCCGATCGTGTCGGAAGTCGGCATCCTGCCGCGCGCCCATGGCTCGGCGCTGTTCACCCGCGGCGAGACCCAGGCGCTGGTGGTTGCCACCCTCGGCACCGGCGAGGACGAGCAGTGGATCGACGCGCTATCGGGAACCTACAAAGAGTCGTTCCTGCTGCACTACAACTTCCCACCCTATTCGGTGGGCGAGACCGGCCGCATGGGCGGCACCAAGCGGCGCGAGATCGGCCATGGCAAGCTCGCGTGGCGCGCCATTCATCCGATCCTGCCGGCGGCGCACGAATTCCCCTACACGATCCGCATCGTGTCGGAGATCACCGAGTCGAACGGCTCGTCCTCGATGGCGACCGTGTGCGGCACCTCGCTCGCGCTGATGGATGCGGGCGTGCCGCTCAAGCGCCCGACCGCCGGCATCGCGATGGGCCTCATCCTCGAGGACAAGCGCTTCGCCGTGCTCTCCGACATTCTCGGCGACGAGGATCATCTCGGCGACATGGACTTCAAGGTGGCGGGCACCGAGAAGGGCATCACCTCGCTGCAGATGGACATCAAGATCGCCGGCATCACCGAGGAGATCATGAAGGTCGCCCTCGGACAGGCCAAGGACGGCCGCGTCCACATCCTCGGCGAGATGGCGAATGCGCTCACCAGCGCGCGCGCCGAGCTTGGCGAGCATGCGCCGCGCATCGAGGTGTTCCAGATCCCGACCGACAAGATCCGCGAAGTGATCGGCACCGGCGGCAAGGTGATCCGCGAAATCGTCGAGAAGACCGGCGCCAAGATCAACGTCGAGGACGACGGCACCGTGAAGGTGGCGTCCGCCAAGGCGGAATCGATCAAGGCGGCGATCAACTGGATCAAGTCGATCACCAACGATCCGGAGATCGGCCAGATCTACGAAGGCACTGTCGTCAAGGTGATGGAATTCGGCGCGTTCGTGAACTTCTTCGGCGCCAAAGACGGCCTGGTGCACATCTCGCAGCTCGCCGCAAACCGCGTGCAGAACACCAAGGACGTCGTCAAGGAAGGCGACAAGGTAAAGGTCAAGCTGCTCGGCTTCGACGATCGCGGCAAAACCCGCCTCTCCATGAAGGTCGTCGACCAGACCACCGGCGAGGACCTCGAGGCGAAGCAGAAGGCTGGCGATCAGCCGCAGGTCGCGGCGGGCGAGTAACCCACCCACCCCGCAGGGTTCTAAGGGCGGCCGCAAGGCCGCCCTTTTTTCGTGGCGGTTACACGCCAACCAGAAAATACGTCCGCGTCAGCCCGATCCCGCGGACCTCCAGCACGCCGCGCTCGGCGAATTCGAAGTGCTCCTTGGCAAGGGTGCGGAATGCCTCGCTCACCTGGATGAGCCCGGGCTCTCCCTGCGACTGCATGCGCGAGGCCGCATTCACGGCCGCGCCCCACACGTCGAAGGAAAAGCGGGTATCGCCGATGACGCCGGCGGTGGCCGGGCCGCAATGGATGCCGACGCGCAGGTCGAGTTTATGCTCACCAAGCTTCGGCTGGGTGGAATTGACCGCAATCATCGCCCGCGCAAAACGTCCGATCGCGACCGCGCCCTCGACCGCGTACCCGTCGAAGCCGGCCGCCGCCATGTAGCAATCGCCGACGGTCTTGATCTTCTCCACGCCACACTGTTCGGCCAGCGCGTCGAACTCGCACACCAGACTGTCGAGAAATCCGACAATCTGCTCCGGCGGCAGATCCTGCGTGGCGGCCGTGAAGCCGGCCAGATCGGCGAACAGCACCGTCAGGTTCTCGATGCGATCCGCGATGCGGGCTTCGCTGGATGTGAGCCTTGCGGCAATCGCGGCCGGCATCACGGTCGCGATCAACGCCTCGGAGCGCTCATGCTGCTGCTTAAGCTCGACTTCGGCGCGGCGCACCAGCGTCAGGGAGTAGAAGATGATCGCGGCATTGATTGCGGTCACGCTTATCATGGCCTGGCTCGACACGAGATCGCGCAGACGTCCGTCAGCCGGCAGCAGCACGCCATCCACCGGCGCGAAGTTGAGCGCGAACAGCAGGAGGGCCACCGCGTAGACGCAGGTTGCGAAAAAAAGCTTCCAGTTCTGGATACCGAAGAAGAACAACGTCGCGCCTGCGAGCGTGTAGAAGATCTGCAGGTCGCTGGTGATGCCGAGCATCCACACCGCGTAGAGCTGGCCGAAGCCCACCACGATGATGAGCGCGATGGCGACGGAATTTTCGCTTACGCGGTGCAATCTTGGCAGGATCGCGCACGCCACCACCATCAGCGCATTGTATGCGTTGAGCGGCAGCATGCCTTTCAAATCGTAAAACGAAGTCGTCACGAGATAGGATGCACTGCTCGCCGCCGTCGCATAACACACCACGTTGACACAGCGCTGGCGGCGCATGAGCTGCGGATCGCTCGTCACGATACCCGCCGATAGGAGCCATTCGAGCCAGGCCGGCAGCGCGAGGCCGGGCGTCGGCTCGCGCCGCAGCAGATCGCGCAATCGTGTCATCGTCTGTTGGTCCCCCGGCGCTGGCTAGCGCTTCGATTCCGACCTTCGCGGCAGATCGCGGCTCTCTCTCTTGCGAACGCCGAAGTCAATGGAGCACTGGAAAGCCATTGATCCCAGTAATGTCCCTGCCGGTCTATCGGGCCAAATCGGCAATCCTGTGATGGCCGTCACATCGTCCCGGGCGGGCCAGCCATAGGCTTGGTCATCAACGAGGGCGATCACGCCTTCCGCATTCAAACCCTGGAGAAAGACGATGACCAAGACCAAGAAGCTGATGATGGCGGCGCTCGCCGTCGCGGCGCTGGCGACGGCCTCGATCGCGGCGAGCAACGATGCCTCCGCGAAAAACATGAGCGGCGGACGCAGCATGAGCGGCGGTATGGGCGGCAGCAAGTTCGTCGGCAGTGGCAAGTTCATCGGCGTCGGGAAATTCAACGGTCACCACCGCTGGTACGGCCATCGCTACGGCTACGGCTATGGCTACAACACCTGCTGGCGCTGGACCCCGGCCGGCCTCGTGAACGTCTGCGTCGTCCCGTACTGATGTCTGCACCGCTGTGAGGACCCGCCCGTGAGGAATGGCTCGGGCGGGTTTTCATTCGTTTTAGCGATGGGCCTCGGCGATGGGGTTTATCCGCCGCCGCCTTGCGCTATCCTGTGGTCAGCCCGCCCCCACGCGGCCACCAAGGAAGCCATGGCAAAGCCGCTTTCCCCTCTCGAAAACCTCCTCTCCGTGCTGCCGCCCGAGCTTGCGGCGACGCTGTTCGCGACCGCGCGGCCGCATCGGCTCAAGGCCGATCAAACGCTGTTCACGGCCGGCGATCCCGGCGACGGCTGCTACCGGGTCGAGCAGGGACTGCTCAAGGTCAGCGTGGTGTCGCCATCGGGCGGCGAGCGCATTTTGGCGATCCTCGGGCCCGGCTCGCTGGTCGGCGAATTCGCCATGCTCGACGCACAGCCGCGCTCGGCGTCCGTCACAGCCGCGCGCGATTCGGAATTGAGCTTCATCAGCCGCAAATCATTCGAAGGCGTGGCGGAGAGCCATCCGGACGTCTATCGCCATATCGTCGCCTTGTTGGTGCGGCGGCTGCGCGACACCAATCAGGTCGTCGCCGCGATGAGCTTCCTGTCGCTCAAGGGCCGCGTGGCGCAGGCGCTGCTCAGCCTGGCGGAAGCCTTCGGCAATGATGTCGGATCGGGCCGCATCCTGGTGAAACAGAAAGTCACCCAGAGCGACCTTGCCGCCATGGCGGGCATTGCGCGCGAGAATGTCAGCCGCATCTTGAACGACTGGATGCGCGCGAAGCTGGTGAGCCGCCTTGCCGGCTACTACTGCCTGGAAAACCGCGCGGCGCTGGAAAAAGAAGCCGCGATGTAGCGTGCCCGCCCGACCAGGCAAGCTCATTGTGAAGCAACAGGTGCGTCACCCGACCCATCCTGTGGCAAGCGCGCTGGCCCAGTCATGCAGGCCGCTGCGCTGCGCCAGTTCGGCCATCGCCATGTGGTCATAGGGCACATAGCGGAATGTCACGCTCCATCCGCGCGCCGTCCGTTCGAGGATCGCGTAGCAGGCCTCCGGCGTTCCGGTCTGCATTCTGTGTAAGACCGGATTGCGATATTCGTACCCCGGGCAGCCGACGCTGCCGGCGTTGACCACAAGCCGGCCGTCGCGCAACCGAACGACGCGGGGAATGTGCGTGTGTCCGCACAAGATCAGCGATGCGGTGAGCCCCTCGGCCTTGGCTTCGATCTCCTCGATCGGGCTCGCATGCACGATGGCATCGGGCGTCACACGCTCCAACCAATAGTCCGCATCGTTCGTCGGCGTCGCATGACATAAGAATACGTCATCGCGGTAAACCATCGTCGGTGGCAGGCTGGCGAGCCAATCGAGATGCCGGCGATTCAGCTGCTTGTAGTCGGCACGATCCGATGTGCCGGCGAGATCCAGTTCGACCAACCTCCGGTCTTGATCGCCTCGAATGGAAGCAAAGCCGCGTTCGATCAGCAGGTCCGCCGTCCGCCGCGGTTCGAGCGGTCCGCTGACGTGATCTCCGAGGTTCACGACCTCCGCAATACCGAGGGCCGCGATATCCACCATGACGGCTTCAAGCGCGATGCAGTTGCCGTGAACGTC
The DNA here is from genome assembly GCA_039649225.1 of Hyphomicrobiales bacterium. Taxonomy (GTDB): domain Bacteria; phylum Pseudomonadota; class Alphaproteobacteria; order Rhizobiales; family Xanthobacteraceae; genus PALSA-894. The sequence continues at coordinate 4,716 of JBBWZU010000655.1, forward strand.
GGCGATCGCTGCAAATTTCATGAGACGGCCTCTGGATTGGTTTGGACGCGCCCACCCAGCGTCTCTCTGACGATCTCGCCGAGCGCTAAAAAGTCCGCCTTGCGCGGCGAGGTGCGGCGCCAGACCAGCCCAACCGAGCGCGCGGGCTCCGGACGCGCGAAGCGCAACAGCTTGACGCGCTCATCGCGCACCTCGACGTCGAGCGCAACGCGCGGCACCAAGGTCACGCCATAGCCGTTCGCCACCATCTGCATCACGGTCGCAAGGCTCGTGGCGCCGAGGCTCAGGCCGAGGTTGCGCCGCGCGCCGGCACAATAGGCAACCGCCTGATCGCGCAGGCAATGGCCTTCCTCCAAAAGAATGAGCCGATCCTGATCGATGTCGCGCGCCGTCACCCGTGCATTGGCCGGGCGCGGATCGCTCGCCGGGACCGCAAGCAAGAACGGATCGTCGAACAGCACCATCTGCTCGACATCGCGCTCGCTCACCGGCAGCGCGAGCAGCACGGCATCGAGCGCGCCGCGCACTAATTCGTCCATCAGCACGCGGGTCTGCGTCTCGCGCAGCTCGACCCGCAGATCGCGGTAGCGTTGCTGCAACACCGGCAGCACGCGCGGCAGGATGTAAGGCGCCAGCGTCGGGATCACGCCAAGCTGCAGGCGGCCGGTCAGCGGCCGCGCGCTGTGGCGGGCAAAATCAGCAAGGTCGCGCGCCGACGCCAGCACGTATTCGGCGCGCTGCGCCACTTCAATTCCGGTTTCGGTGAGCATCACGTCGTTCGGCCGCCGCTCGACCAGTTCGACACCGAGATCCTTTTCGAGTTCGCGGATCTGCATCGAGAGCGCCGGCTGGGTCACGGCGCAGGCCTCGGCGGCCTTGCCGAAATGCCGATGCGTCGCCAGCGCGGTCAAATATCTCAACTGTTTCAAGGTGATCATGCCGATAAGATAATCTGATCGAGAGCCTCAGGCAATACGATTAGACCTGATCCAAGGACGCGTTATGGTGCGCGCCGAGGTCCCCAAAATCGCTCCGACCAGAGGAGCCCCACATCGCCAATGCACGCATCCTGACCGCCGGCGATCCGGTCTCGGAGCACCAGAATTCATCCACCGCCAGTCCGGGCGGCCTGCTGCCGCAGGACTGACAAAGAATCACAGAGCCGATTGGAGAAAAACATGGACGCAAAGACTGACGACAAGAGCGCGGGCAAGTGCCCGTTCACAAGCGCCCGCGGACATGGAAACCGCGACTGGTGGCCGGACGCGCTGGACGTTTCGCTTCTGCACCGCAATTCCACTCTGTCCGATCCGATGGGCGAGGCGTTCGACTACGCCAAGGAGTTCAAGACCCTCGACCTCAACGCCGTGATCAAGGATCTGACCGCGTTGCTGACGGAATCGCAGGACTGGTGGCCGGCCGATTTCGGTCACTATGGCGGTCTGATGATCCGCATGGCCTGGCACAGCGCGGGCACCTACCGCATCACGGATGGCCGTGGTGGCGCCGGCGCGGGTCAGCAGCGCTTCGCGCCGCTCAACAGCTGGCCTGACAACGCCAACCTCGACAAGGCGCGCCGGCTGTTGTGGCCGATCAAGCAGAAGTACGGCCGAAAAATTTCCTGGGCCGACCTGATGATCCTCGCCGGCAACGTCGCGCTGGAATCGATGGGCTTCAAGACGTTCGGTTTTGCCGGTGGCCGCGTCGATGTCTGGGAGCCTGAGGAACTCTACTGGGGGCCCGAAGGGACGTGGCTCGGCGACGAACGCTACAGCGGAGAGCGCCAGCTCGCGGAGCCGCTCGGCGCGGTGCAGATGGGCCTGATC
>JBBWZU010000705.1:0-3879 GCA_039649225.1 Hyphomicrobiales bacterium
AAGCGGCCCTCATCAATGTGTTGTCTGCCGGCGATGCCGTGCTGGTGATCGAAAACGGGCAGTTCGGCGAGCGCTTCTCATCGATCGCCGAGGGCTTGCCGGTGCAGCTCGACCGCTTGCAGATCCCATGGGGTGAGGTGCCCGACGCCGCCGTGATCGGGGAGCGCGTCAACTCCAAGCCCTACTGCGCCGTCGTCGTCATTCACAATGAGAGCGCGACCGGCGTCGTTGCGGATCTCAAGGCGATCGGCGCCGTGCTGCGCGATACCGACACCCTGCTGGTGATCGATTCCGTCAGCGGCGTCGGTGGGATCGAGATGCGCATGGACGAATGGGGCGCGGACGTCGTGGTGACGGCTTCGCAAAAGTGCCTGATGAATCCGCCCGGCCTCACCATGGCGGCCGTGAGCGAGAAGGCAATGCGCGTGGTGCAGGCGGCGCACGGGATCCCGCGCTACTTCTTTGATTTCCGCCGCGCCAAGGCCTCGCTCGACAAAGGCGAGACGCCGTTCACGCCGCCGGTATCGCTGATTCTCGGTCTGCGCGAGGCGCTTACCATGATCAACGAGGAAGGGCTGCCGGCGGTGCTGGCGCGTCATGCTCGCATGGCCGGCGCGCTGCGCGCGGGCTTCGAGGCGCTCGGCTTTGCGATGTTTCCGGCCGGCCGGCCATTCTCCAGCACCGTCACCGTCGGCCTTGTGCCGGAGGGGCTCGATGGCTCGGCGATCGTGCGGCACATGTATGCCAGCTACCGCACCGTGATCGCCGGCCAGCGCACCAAGCTGCGCAACAAGGTGATCCGCATCGGCACGATGGGCTCCGTCGGTCCGGGCGACGTCCTCACCGACCTGCACTACCTCGAATGCACCTTGCGCGATCTCGGGCGCCCGGTAGCCAATGGTGCCGGCGTACAGGCCGCCGCGGCGGCGTTGGCGCAATAACCATTCCTGGCGCCGGCTTATTGTCTTCTCTGCCCAACGGTATACGGTTCCGCGAGCTTACTCGGAGACCACGATGCTGACACGACGGACGATTGCACGGACGATTGCAAAGCTGATGCTGGCCGGGGCGGCGGGCATCGTCAGTCGCGGCGCACAGGCCGCCGGCAAGGTCGTCGTCTACACGGCCAACGATTCCAACCTCAACCGCTTCGTGTTCGAGGCCTTCACCAAGGAAACCGGGATCGAGGTCGAGCCGGTCGAAGCCGGATCGGGCGTGGTTTTTCGTCGCATCAACTCGGAGAAAGAGCGCCCGCTGGGTGACATCGTCTGGGGCGTGAGCCGTACGCTGTTGCGCTCGAACAAGGCGCTGCTGGCACCCTACGCGTCGAAGAACAAGGACGCGGTGCCGGCGATGTTTCGCGACGCAGACGATCTCTGGCTTGGCACCAACGTACATCTGCTGGTGATCCTGCAGAACACCAAGCTGATCCCGGCCGACGCCGGCCCAAAGAGCTGGGACGACCTGCTCGATCCGAAACTGAAGGGCAAGATCGCGTTCACGGATCCGGCGAATTCCGGTTCGGCCTATTCCAATCTCACGATGCTGGCGCAGCTTTGGGGCAACAATGACGCGGCTTGGGAGAAAGTCGCAAAGCTGCTCGCCAACACCAAGGTGCTCAATCGGTCCAGCCTTGTGTTCCAGGGCGTCGGCAGCGGCGAATTCGCGCTCGGCATGTCGCTTGAATATGCCGGCTATCAATGGTCCTCGAACGGCGCGCCCGTGAAGGTGATCTATCCGAGCGACGGCACGGTCGCGCAGATGGAGGGCGTCGCGGTCATCAAGGGCGGCCCCAGCGCCGAGAACGCCAAGCAGTTCGTGGACTACGTCTCGCGCAAGGACGTACGCGAGAGGATCCTCGGGTTTGCGTTCCGCCGCGCCGCGCGCCAGGACCTCGACCTGTCGAAGCTGCCCGGACAAATGCCGCAACTCGCCGACGTCAAGCTCGTCGACTATGACGAGGACGCCTGGGTCGAGAAGCGCGTCGAAACCGCGCAGAAGGTCCAGGACATCATCCGGCGCACGCGCTGACGTTCACGAGCAAGCGCTTGCAAGAAGCGGGGCTGGGGTGACGGCGATAACGATCGATGGCGTCGTGCGCAGCTTTTCGGCTGTGCGAGCGGTTGACGATGTGTCGATCGCCATTCGCGACGGCGAATTCTTCACGCTGCTCGGGCCCTCCGGCTGCGGCAAAACCACGCTGCTGCGCATGGTCGCCGGGTTCAGCGAGCTCGATGCCGGCCGCATCCTGTTCGGCGAGCAGCGCATCGACACGTTGCCGCCGCACAAGCGTAATACCGGCATGGTGTTCCAGAACTACGCCGTGTTTCCCAACCTCACGGTCGGCGACAATGTCGCCTACGGTCTGCGGGCGCGCAAAATACGCAGCGATGAGATCAAGACGCGCGTGGAGCGCGCGCTCAAGCTGGTGCAGCTTCCCGGCTATGGCGAGCGCTGGCCGCATCAATTGTCCGGCGGCCAGCTCCAGCGCGTCGCGATCGCACGCGCGGTGGTGATCGAGCCGCATGTGCTGCTGCTCGACGAGCCGCTGTCCAATCTCGATGCCAAGCTGCGCGTCGAGATGCGCGGCGAAATTCGCCGCCTGCAAAAGCTGCTTGGCATCACGGTCCTCTATGTGACGCACGACCAGGAGGAGGCGCTCGCGGTTTCCGATCGCATCGCCGTGATGCGCGCCGGCCGCGTCGAACAGATCGCAACGCCGCGCGCGATTTACGAACAGCCCGAAACGCCCTTCGTCGCAAGCTTCGTCGGCACCACCAATCTGCTCAATGGCACCATCAAGAGCCGCAACGGCGACGAGGCCGAGATCACGTTCGCCGGCACCACGATGCGAACCAACAGCGCGCGCGGCCACATCGGCGATGCGGTCACCGTCTCGCTGCGGCCCGAAACACTGCGCCTGCTTGGCGCTGGCGAAGCTGCGCCGCCGGGGTGGGCAGCGCTCGACGGCACGCTCGGCGAGATCGAATATCTCGGCCCGGTGACGCGCTTTGCCGTCACGCTCGCCGACGGCTCGCTGATTCGCCTCATGGTCTTCGTGCCGCCGGTCGCGTCCGGCGCAGTCACGGTCGCCTACGATCCGCAGTGCGTCGTCATCATGGGAGCGCCGCCGTGAGGCGGTTTTTCGGGCGCAATGCCTTTCCGCTGGCGATCGGCGCCATCGCGGCGGTATTTCTCACGCTGTTCTTTCTCGTTCCGCTGCTCAAGGTATTCGGTGCCAGCGTCCTCGATGCGACCGGCAAGACCTTTACGTTGTCGAACTATGTGAACATCCTGTCGAACCGCTTCTTTCTCAATGGCCTGACCAATAGCCTGACCATCGCGGCAGCGGCCGCTGTTTGCACGGTGCTGGTCGGCGTTCCGTTCGCGTTCTGCCTGGCGCGGCTGCCGATCGGCGCCAAGCCGGTGCTGCTCGCGCTCGCCGCCCTGCCCTTGGTGCTGCCGTCGTTCGTCGGTGCTTACGCGCTGGTGCTGTTGTTCGGCCGGTCCGGCATCGTGACCGGCATGCTGCAATCGCTCGGCATTCCGTTCGAATCGATTTACGGCGCCAAAGGCATCGCGGCTGTCTATACGCTCACGCTCTATCCTTACGTGGTGCTGCCGGTCACGGCCGCGTTCAAGTCGGTCGATACCTCGGTCGAGGAAGCCGCGCAAAATCTCGGCGCCTCGCGTGCGCGCATGTTGCGCACCGTGACGCTGCCGCTGGTCCTGCCCTCGATCCTCGCCGGCGCGCTGCTGGTGTTCATCGAGGGACTGGAGAATTTCGGCGTGCCTTTCGTGCTGGCCGAGGACAAGACAATATTGTCGGTGGAGGCCTACAAGCTGTTTGTCGGCGAGACCACGGATAATCCGGCGTCG
>JBBWZU010000794.1:0-12175 GCA_039649225.1 Hyphomicrobiales bacterium
GAAACGATGGAGCTGACCATCAGGCTCTTCGCCACGGCCAATCTGTTCAAGGCGGGGCACCGCATCCGGCTTGATATCTCGTCCAGCAATTTCCCCAAGTTCGATGTGAACCCCAACACCGGCGAGCCGGCGGGCATGGGACGGGCGCGCCGCGTGGCCCGCAATACGGTGTTGCTCGACGCAGCGCATCCGTCCCGGCTTGAGATCGCGGTGATGCATTGATGCGCCGGCGGTTGAGGTCACGGCCCGTCGCGGCCGCATTGGTGTCGTAGCCCGGATGGAGCGCAGCGAAATATCTTATCGTTCGCCCCCGCATTGCGCTACGCTCCATGCGGGCTACGCCTGCTGCGCGACACGCGCGGGACATTCAAATAACACTCCGTCATGGCCGGACTCGTTCCCGCCATCCACGTCTTTACTCGCAGCAAGGAAAGTAAGGCGTGCCCGGAACAAGTCCGGGCATGACGGAGCCGCTTCTACGCCGCCTGGTTGTGCACGAGCATCTGGTGGCGGACGAGGTCGCGGTACGGCCCGTCACGCCGCATCAGTCTGTCGGGCGCCCCGTCCTGAACGACGCAGCCGTTTTCAAGGACGACGACGCGATCGAAGCTGCGGATGGTGGTGAAGCGGTGCGCGATGGCGATCACGGTGCGGCCGCGCATCAGGCTGTCGAGCGCTTTGCGCACCAGTTCATCCGACCGCGAGTCGAGCGCGGACGTCGCCTCGTCGAGCAGCAGCAGCGGCGCGTCCTTGAGGAACGCACGCGCGATGGCGATGCGCTGACGCTGGCCGCCCGAAAGCTTCAAGCCGCGATCGCCCACGATGGTCGCCATGCCCTGCGGCAGTTGCGCGATGAACTCATCGCATTGCGCGGCGATTGCCGCCTCCATGACCTCCTGGTCGGACGCATCCGGCCGGCCGTAGCGGATGTTCTCCATGATCGAGCGATGGAACATCGACACGTCCTGCGGGACGACCGCGATGGCGGCGCGCAGGCTGTCCTGCGTGACACGCGCGATATCCTGGCCGTCGATCAGGATGCGCCCGCTTTGCACGTCATAGAAGCGTTGCAGCAAGGCAAACAGCGTCGACTTGCCGCCGCCCGAATGCCCGACGAGACCGACGCGCTGCCCGGGCTCGAGCGACAGGCTGAGATCGTCAAAGATCTGCCGTCCGTCCCGATAGGTGAATGACACGCGGTCGAACGTCACGCTGGCGCCGAGCCCGATCAGCGGGGCCGCCTGCGGATCGTCGCGCAAGTCGTGCGGCACCAGCAGCGTCTGTAGCGCCTCGGTCAGCCGCGCGACGTGCTGCGTCACATCGACGAGCGCGACGGCAAGATCGCGCGTCGCATGCAGCACCGAGAGGCCGAGCGTACTGGCGAGCACCACGTCGCCGGTCGTGATCGAACCGGCTTGCCAGAGACTGATCGCCCAGCCGAGCAGGCAGATGGTCAGCGCCACCGTGAACAGCGCATGCAGGATGCGCAGGCGCTCCAGATAGAGCACGCTGCGCTGGCGCGCGGTCATTTCGCGGTCGATCGTGGTGTCGAAGCGGTGATGCTCGCGGCGCAGCCCGCAAAACGCCCGCACCAGCGACATGTTGCTGATGACGTCGACCATCTCGCCGTCGACCGCCGCGCTCTTGTCGGCGAATTCGTGATGCAGCGGCCCGCCGGCGGCCGCCAGGCGAAACATCGCGACGACGACGATGCCGGCAATGATGCTGAGCGTCAGCGCCATCTTGCCGCTCACGGTGGTGACGAAGGCGATCGCCACCAGAGTCGCAATGACCGGCGGCAGCACGTTCCAGATGAACATGTTCTCGATGGTGTAGATGGCGTTCGCGGTCGCGGTGACGCGGCTGGTCAGCACGCCCGGCAGCCGGTCGGCGAAATAGCTCGGCGAGTGTCCGGTGAGGTGACGAAACAGATCGCGGCGCAGGTCGCCCGTCACTTTCACGAATGTGAAGCTCGCGATCCAGCCGGCGACGCGCCACAGCAGCGTGTCGGCCGCGATGAGGACGACCAGCAAGGCGAACGCGAACCAGACGCCGCGCCCGCCCGCGCCCGAGAGCGTATCAACCAAATATTTCAAACCGTATTGAGTCGTGACCGAACACCCGACCGCGCCGAGCACGGCGGCCAGAATGACAGCATGCGAGACCGGCCGCCGCCGCAGATAGCGAAACACAAATCTAAACGGATGACCGGCGTAACGGCACAGCTCGTCCATTCCAAACTCCGCATTTTGCAAGATCGCGCCCCGGCCTTGCCGCCGTTGCTATGACGCGGCATGTCGCGTTGGGTTCCCGGCGTTTTCGCGGCGCGCGCAATCACGAACGGACACAAAAAAATACATTCGCGTGGCCTGCAATAAGTTCCATCGCACTGCAAAAATGATTTGCTTGATAGGCGCTGCAACTCTCGTTCACTGTAAGATTTGGGTACTGAGTTCGGGGCTTGGGGCTTTCCGCGAAAATGTGGAGGCTCGCTCTATGCGTATCGCTCAAGTTGCGCCGTTGACCGAGGCCGTGCCGCCAAAGCTCTACGGTGGAACAGAACGGGTTGTGTATTGGCTGACCGAGGAACTGGTGGCGCTCGGCCATGAAGTGACCTTGTTCGCCAGCGGCGATTCATCGACGTCGGCAAAGCTCGAGGCGATGTGGCCGCGCGCGTTGCGTCTTGACGGCTCGATCCGCGATGCGAACGCGCTGCATATGGCGATGCTGGAGCGGGTCCGGCAGCGCGCGGATACATTCGACTTCCTGCACTTCCACCTCGACTACTATCCGTTCTCGCTGTTCGCCCGTCAGCCGACGCCGTTTCTCACCACGCTGCACGGCCGGCTCGACCTGCCCGAGCACCAGCCGACGTTCGACACGTTCTGCGACGCGCCGGTGGTTTCGATCTCGAACGCGCAGCGGCGTCCGCTGCCGCAGGCGAACTGGATCACGACGATTCATCACGGGTTGCCGGAGAAGCTGCTGGTTCCAAAGCCTGTGAAGCCGTCATATCTGGCATTCCTTGGACGCATCGCACCGGAGAAGCGCATCGACCGCGCGATCCGGATCGCCGAGCAATGCGGCATCCCGCTCAAGGTCGCCGCCAAGATCGACCGGGCCGACCGCGACTATTACGACGAAGAAATCCGGCCGATGATGGCCTCGCCCAACGTCGAATATATCGGCGAGATCGGCGACGCCGATAAGTCGGAGTTCCTCAGCGGCGCGGTCGCTTTGCTGGTTCCGATCGATTGGCCCGAGCCGTTCGGCCTGGTCATGATCGAGGCGATGGCGTGCGGCACGCCGGTGATTGCGTATAATCGCGGCTCGGTGCCGGAGGTGGTCGATGACGGCCTCACGGGCTTCGTCGTCGAGGACGAATTGAGCGCGGTCGGCGCGGTCAACCGGCTCGATCAACTGTCGCGCACCAAGATCCGCGAGCACTTCGAGAAGCGTTTCACGGCGCGCCGCATGGCGCTCGACTATCTGGCGGCCTATCGCCGCCTGTCCGACGCCGAGGCGCCGCATCTGCGGCTGATCATGGGCGAGAAGGAGTCCCCTGCCCTTTCGGCGTCGTAGACCCAAACGTAGGGCGGGCAAAGCGAAGCGTGCCCGCCATTTCCCACCTTGTGGCGGCGGGCATGGCGCATCCGCCTTCGCCCGAAGGCGGGCTTCGGCGGACAAGTCGCGCCTTTTGCCCGCCTACGTTCTCGCGATTTCAGGATGAGGACGGTGCTAGTTGCAGCCGCGTTTCCGGCAGGAACAGCCAGACAGCCAGCAGACCGAGTGCCGCGACGCCCGCAAGGCCGAGGAACGCGACGCTGCTGCTATAGCCGTCGGTCAGCAGTCCGCCGACTGTCGGGCTGATCGACGCGCCGATCCCCATCGCGGTGCCGACAACGCCTTGCGCAAGGTTGAAGCGCCCGGTGCCGCGCGTCAGATCGGCGACCATCAGCGGCACCATCACGCCGAGCGAGGCCGCCGTGATGCCGTCGAGCACCTGCACGGCGACCAGCAGCGTCGGATCGGTCACGGTGGCGAACAAGAAGCCGCGGATCGGCAGCGTGGCGAACGCCATCAGCATGAACGGACGCCGTCCCCAGATCTGCGCGTGATGGCCGACCCAGGGTGACAGCGCCGCGACGACGAGTTGCGGCACCACGATGCAGGCGCCGATCATCACAGTCGCCCATTCGGCCGACCGCATCGTCAGGACACTGCCCATCAGCGGCAGCATCGCGGCATTCGCCATGTGGAACAGCATGACGCAGCCAGCGAGGATCAGCAGCGCGGGCTTGCGCAACAAAGTCGAGAAATCCGCCGGCGCCTTTTCGCTTTTGCGCACCGGCGCCCCGCCATGCGCGAGCACCGGATCGATCTCGGCGGGCCGGACGTAGCGCAGCGCCAGCAACGAGGGAAGCAGCATCGCGGCGGTGACGACGAACACCGCGCGCGGCGAGAACAGATAGCCGCACGCGCCCATGGCGGCGGCCGCGATGCCGTTGCCGATCGAGGCAAAGCGCGCATTGCGCCCGAGCCGCTCGCCGATCGCCGCATGACCGACCAGGCCAAGACTGATCGCCACGATGCAAGGCCCGAGCACGCAACTGGCCAGCGCATGCGCGATGGCGGCGGACAGCACCACCGGAAAGATCGGCATCAGCGCATAAGCCATCGCGGCGGTGGCGATGATCACGAGCGCCACGCCCGCGACCAGCCGCTCGGATTTCGCCGCATCGACCAGGGCGCCGCCCGGCATCTGCGCGATCAGCGAAATGATGCCGCCGATCGAGAGCACGAGCCCGATATCGACCTGGGTCCATTTCTGCGACGTGAGATAGACCGCGATGAACGGGCCGAACCCGGTCTGCACATCCGCGACGAAAAAGATGAACCAGTCGAGGCCGCGCTGGCTCGCGCGCGAGGGATGCGGCGGTTCGCCGGGCTCCGGCGCGATCGGCGGCGCGACGCGTTCTTCGTGGCTCTCGCCAAGCTCGCGGTCGCGTTGTCGCAGAGCGCGCACGGGCATTGCGATGCGCCTTCGGCTATTCGTTCGGCAAAGGCTGCAGCGAGCCGGCCGCCCCCAGGACAACGACGGTCTGCCGGTCCTTGTACTCGGGCGCGGCCTTGACCTGATCGCGGGTCAGTTCGGAGGTCACGACGTCGCGCTTGTCCTCGGCGGGCGCGAAACTGAGCGCGTTCCAGTCGACCGCGATCTTGCGGCTGCCGACCCCCAAAAATCCGCCGAAGTCGATCACGGCGGCACGCACGCGGCCATCGTGATCGACAATGACGTCGACGATGCGCCCCATGTTCTCGTTGGCGCTGCTGCGCACCTCCTTACCGAGGACGCTTTGCGCCTGCCGCGATCCGAGTATCGTGACGGTCGTCTCAGGCGGCGTTTCGGGCAAGGCGGCGGGCGGAGCCGCCGGCGTCTGCGGCTGGGCGGCTGGCGGCGTCTCGCGCGCCCCCTGGGCCCGCGGGTTGGTCAGAAAACTCAAGGAAAACAGCGCGATGGCGGCACTGACGAGCAGCAACGGATAGCGTAGAAAAGAATAGCGCATGGAGCCCTCCGTCGCGCAAAACGAACCGTCTGAGACAACAGGGCTGCGGCGCTGCGGTTCCGGCTCGCGCAGCGGCAATTCAGGGCTGGAACTTTGTGATGCCGGGCTATACAGCCCGATAGAGGCCGAGGTTTGCCTGCTCGAGGTTTTTCTATTCGATGGAAATGCACCAGGTTCGATATTTCCTGGCGGTCGCGCGCACGCTGAATTTCACGCGCGCCGCCGAGGAGTGCAATGTCGCCCAGCCGTCACTGACACGCGCGATCCGCCAGCTCGAGGAGGAGCTCGGCGGCGACCTGTTCCGGCGCGAGCGCCCGCGCGCGATCATGACCGAGCTCGGCGAGCGCATGCACCCGCTGCTCAAGCAGTGCCACGACAGCGCGGTCGGCGCGCGCTCGCTCGCCTCCTCGATCAAGAGCGGCGAGGTCGGCGCCTTGCGGCTGGCGCTGTCGCGCTCGATCGATCTGTCGCTGTTCATTCCGCATCTGAACGAGCTGAAGCAGCACTTTCGTCAACTCGAGCTGAAATTCGTGCGCGGCACCGGCGCCGAGGTCGCCGAGATCCTCAAGAAGGGTCAGGCCGATCTGGCGATCGCGGCCGCGATGGGCGATGCCTGGGACCGGCTCGACAGCTGGCCGCTGTTCACCGAAAACTTCGTGCTGCTGGTCAACAGCGCGCATCGCCTCGCCAAGCACACCGACGTATCGTTTGAGGATTTGCGCGAGGAGCGCCTGCTGGTGCGCACCTATTGCGAGCATGCCGGGGAACTGGCGAATTTCCTGCGCGCGCATGCCATCCCGGTCGATCATGCCCACGAGGTCAATTCGGAACGCGACCTGATGACGCTGCTCGAGGCCGACATGGGCGTCGCGATCGTGCCGCGCAGCGCACTCATCACATCGCCCCTGATGCGCGCGCCGATCAAGGACCTGGAATTGCCGCGCACGGTCTATCTTTACGGCGTTGCCGGGCGGCAACGCAGCGCGGTCGCGTCCACGATCATGAAGATGCTGCGCGGGACCAACTGGGCGCCGAAGCTGAATTAGACGTTCAGCTCGTTACCGTCCCCAATCAAGTCGGGGCCAGGCTGCAGCGGGCGGCGAGCATAGGCTCCGCTATCCGCGGATCGCCGCATTGGCCTTCTCGGCGGCGGCGGTCATCGCACTCTTGGCGGATTTTGCTCCGGAGACCACTTCGTTGACGCCGATCATGAAGGCGTCCTGGATGGGTCTCGAATTCGGATGGAAAAGGATCCCCTTGGCGCGATCGACGTCGGCATTCTGCAAATTGGCCAGAGCCGCCATGGCGGCTTGCGAGCCGAACGCCTTCTTAAAGCTGTCGCTCGACCAGGCCGACACGCGTGTCGTCGCCAACCCCGCCGCAGCGGTTTGCAGGGACGTCGGCTTGGCTGTCGCCCAAAGCAGAAACAAGAATGCCGCGCGCTTGTTGCGCGATTTGGCGTTAATGCACGCCTGCCAGTGCGACATGAATGGCACGGCGGGGCGACCGTCGAGATGCGGAAAGGCCGCAAAGGTCGCCTGCTTGGCGACGCGGCTCTTCGCCGGATTGAGGGCATCGGTCGCCAGCACGCTGCTGTCGATCGCCATTGCGGTCCGGCCCTGAATGAAGTCGTCCAGCACGTGGTACCATTCATAGCTGCCGACGCCGACAGGCCCCGCCTGGCTGAGTATCCGACCATACATCTCGATGGCTGCGATCGCCTCGGGGCTCGCGAAAGCGGCCTTGTTGTCCTTGACCATCGCGCCGCCATAGGAGAACACGAAGCTCATCGCCGCCGGTGACGAATTGCCGCCAGCCTGTGCCCGCATGGCAATTCCCGACATCCCATCGGTCTTGACCGCCTTGGCGGTGGCAAGCAGCTCATCGAAAGTCCGCGGAACCGGCAAGTTCTTGGCAGCCAGCACCTCGCTGTTGATGAACAAGGTCATCGCCTCGGAGGTGATCGGGAAGGCGTAGCGTTCGCCGTCCGACCACAGCGGGAACGCCCGCGCGGTCTTGAGGAGATCGCCTTCGTCATACCAGCCAGGATCGGTCAGCGACCTGTCGGAATAATAGGCGTTCAGGGGTTCGAGCCATCCCGACGCGATGCCCTGCCCGTAGGTCAGGAACATGAAGACGTCGGGCGTCCTGCTGCCGCCGGCAAGCTTGATCGGCAAGGCTCCCAGGAACGTGGTTTCCAATTGGAAATCGGTGACGACGTCGATGCCGGTCAGCTTGGTAAAGTCCGGCAAGAGCGGAATGATCGCGCTCGACCAGGGATGGACGGCGCCGGCGAGCGTGATCGTCCGGCCGGCGAATTGTCTCCAGTCGATCGCCGCTTTGGCATAGACCGCCGCGGCATCGTCCGCGAAGCTCCATCGCGGCTGCATCGCCACGCCCGACAGCGCCGCTCCGGCAGCGCCCAATCGCTTGATGAAGCTGCGCCGGCTCGCTGGCACTCGACCACTCACGACTTTTCCCGGCCTCTGTACTCTACTATTCTATCAGCACTCTACTATTCTATCTTCGCGATTATTCTAGCATCGCGCCGGCATCCGCGCCAGTCACGCGACGAGCATCGAGCACTCAAGGCCAATGTCACGCCTCGCTCCAGGTCTGCCTTCGCGCTGGTTTGCTCGTCCGCTGATCCTGGGGGGCGCGCTCCTTGCGACGCTATTTGCGGCGACGGGTATTCTTGGGCTCCGCTATTGGCACGAGCAGCAGACGGTGACCCTGGCGCTCGAACACGGCCGCCAAGCGCTCGGTACGCTCGATCGGCTCCGGATGAACATCGCCGACCTGGAGGCCGAAAGACGCGGCTATATGGTGACCCTCGACCCGGCATACATCAAAGCCTACGGCGTTTCGGACGAAAGCGTGCGACGGGAGGCTCAGGCGCTCCAGACGCTGGTCGCAAACGATCCATTGCAGAGCCTTCGCGCCGCGCATCTGGCGTTGACCGTTACGGCGGCGCTGCACGAGATGGACGAGCTGGTCAAGGCGGCCCCCACGTCCGGGCCGGACACGAGGCTGGCGATCATCCGCAGCATGGACGAGGTCCGATCGCAAATCGACCAGATGGTGGACCACGAGCGTTTCAATCTCGTGCACTGGGAGATACGGACCGAAGCACTCGAACAAAACAAAGCATGGCTGGTCGCCGCGGCGATCGTCATCATCACCGTTCTGGCCGGCTTGGCGTTGGCGCTCGCACGGCTCGAAGCGGGACGGCGGCGAAAAGCGACAGACGAGAACGTCCGGCTCCATAGCGATCTCGCAGAGCGCGAGAAGAAGATCCGGCGCCTGTTCGACTCCAGCATCATCGGCATCGTCATCTTTTTTGAAGAGCGGTTCATCGACGCCAACGACGCCTTTCTCGACATGGTCGGATACAGCCGTGAGGATCTTGTCTCGGGCCGGATGCGCTGGACGGACATGACACCCGCCGAATGGCGCGTCGGCGACGAACAGCGCGCCGACCTGAGGAAGGTCGGGACGCGCCAAGCTTATGAGAAGGAGTATTTCCGCAAGGACGGCAGCCGTGTGCCGGTCCTCGTCGGCGCCGTGGCTTTGAATGAAAGGCGGGAGGAAGGCGTCGCCTTCGTGCTCGACTTGACCGAGCGCAAGCGGGCCGAAGCAGCGCTGCGCGAGAGCGAGCGGCGATATCGCGAGGCGCTGACGGAACTCGCGCACGCCAATCGCGTCAGCACGATGGGGCAGCTCACGGCCGCGATTGCCCATGAGGTCAACCAGCCGATCGCTGGCGCGGTCACCAACGCTTACGCGGCCCAGCGCTGGCTCGCCGCCGACCCGCCCAATTTGGGCAAGATCCGCCTGGCTCTCGACAGAATCGTCAGGGACGGCCTGCGCGCCGGAGACATCATCGGACGCATCCGCGCCCTCATCAAAAAGACGCCGCCGGGCAAGAATCGGTTCGAGCTCAATGAAGCGGTCCTCGACATTGTCATGCTGACGCGGAGCGAAGCGGTAAAGAACGGCGTCTCGGTGCGGACGGAGCTCGCGGGGAGCTTGCCGGCCGTCGAAGGCGACCGCATCCAGCTGCAACAGGTGATCCTCAATCTGGCCCTCAACGGAATCGAAGCCATGCGCGGCATCGACGCGGGGGCGCGGGAGTTGCGGATCACCACCGAGGAGGATGCCAACGGGGTGATCATCGCCGTCCGGGATTCCGGCCCGGGGCTTGACCCGAGCAGTGTGCAGCAGGTTTTCGAGGCGTTTTACACCACCAAGGCCGAAGGCATGGGCATGGGGTTGGCCATCTGCCGGTCGATCA
Organism: Hyphomicrobiales bacterium; assembly: GCA_039649225.1. Classification (GTDB taxonomy): domain Bacteria; phylum Pseudomonadota; class Alphaproteobacteria; order Rhizobiales; family Xanthobacteraceae; genus PALSA-894. Next base: position 9,862 of record JBBWZU010000794.1, read on the forward strand.
TCGAGGCACACGGGGGACGGATATGGGCCGACGCGAACAGTCCGCGCGGAGCTGTGTTTCAGTTCACGCTGCCGCTAAAACAAGACGAGACCATTCCGGCCGAGCGCGCCAGCAAGCTACCGGTGGCGGTCTGACGTTGCAGGGCTGGTGCCGCTCACACCTTTACATCCTGTGGCGCGATCATCGGCACCTTGTGGCCGGACAGCCGGTGTCGCTCTAGCGCCTTCAAGAAGCAAAAGGGCACAGCCGAGTATCCGACTCTCGTGCCGCTTATCGGTTTAAGGCCGCGATCATCTCGTCGATGTCCATGCGCTTGCGGTAATCCGGATCGACGAAGCGCGCCTTGATCAGACCATCGGTGCCGACCACGAAGGTCGCCGGGATCGGCAGCATCCAGGCGTCGTTGCCCTGGTAGCGCGGCAGGTCGCGCGCGCGCCTTGCCATCGCCTCCTCCATCTCGGCGCCGACCCAGATCACTAAATTGAGCGACATCGCATAGCCGTTGTCGATATCGGTCAGGATCGGAAACGGCGCCTTGGCGTCGGATTTCAGTTCGGCGGCGAATTCCTGCAACTCCGGCATGATGGCGACCACCTGCCCGCCTTGCGCGGTGATCTCGTCGTGCGCCTTCGCGAGCGCATTGATATTGATGCGGCAATAGGGACACCAGTGGCCGCGATGGAACGTGACGGCGAGCGGGCCTTTGGCCAGCAGCTTCTCCAGGCTGACCAGGTGCCCGGTCTCATCGGGAAGCAGAAAGGGCGGCATCGCGGTACCAGGGCGGGGCGCCGCCGCACCCGCGTCCGACTCCTGCAAACGAACGATCAGCCGGTCCACCGCCACGGCGAACGGTGGCGTCAGCCGCCGCACCGCGTCGGCGTAACAGGCGAGACGCTCGTTCACCGACGCGTCCATGTCGCGGCATTGCCGCAATGCTTCATCGAGTGTGCTTGCTGCCGCTGTGACGGGCATGGGCCGGCTCCGCACCAGTTCCAGGTTCGCAAAAAAGTGGCCTGGCGGCAACAATTGGCGACAAGCCCAATGACGCACGGGCGCTCGCGCCACATTTTGGTTGCCGCCCGGCGCAAATTATGGCCTTTCTGAGCAAAGGCACGGGGCCGCGCCGGCCCTCACAATCAACGTCGAACTGGTTGAGACAACGAGGGTTTTCGATGCAATCGCGATTCCTGACGGCGGTCTCTTTGGGCCTCTTGCTGTTTGGCGCCAGCGCCGTTGCGGCGCAGGCCCAAATGTACGATGCGGACGGCCGCTACAGCGGCGGACAGACAGCCAAGCGCTACGAGCTGTTCGGCGGAACCTCGTATGTGGGTTCGATCAAACGAACCACAGTCAGCGCCCCGGGCAATTACGCACCCGGCACGATCATCGTGAACACCACCGAACGGCGCCTCTATTTGATCCAGGACGGCGGCACGGCACTCAAATACGGCATCGGCGTCGGGCGCGTCGGCTTTACCTGGGCGGGCAGCACGGCGGTGGTCGCCAAGAAGGAGTGGCCGGATTGGACGCCGCCCTCGCAGATGCTGGCGCGCCGTCCCGACCTGCCGCGCTTCATGAAAGGCGGCCCGGAGAATCCGCTCGGCGCGCGCGCGATGTATCTGGGCTCCTCGCTTTACCGCATCCACGGCTCGAACGAGCCGGAGACGATCGGACAGGCGGTTTCGTCGGGCTGCTTTCGCCTGCTCAATGACGACGTGATCGACCTCTATGACCGCGTGAGGGTCGGCGCCAAGGTCATCGTGATGCGGTGATGCGCATCGGGATTCGTCGGGCGGGCAAAACGAAGCGTGCCCGCCGTCCGACGCGCATGTTTGCGCGGGCACGCGCTTCGCGCTCTGCCCGCCCTATGTCTGCTAATCCCGCGCCATGCCCTTGGCGGCGAGCTCGTCGAGATAGTCCTGCCAGTACTTGGTCTGGTTGCGGCCAAGCTCGGCCAAGTAGTCCCAGCTGAAGATGCCGGTAGAGTGCAGATCGTCGAACACCAGCCGCACCGCATAATTGCCGACCGGCTGAACTTCCAGGATCATCACGTTGCGCTTGCCCGGCACGGTCTTGCGCTCGTCGGGCGAGTGCCCCTGCACCTCGGCGCTCGGGCTTTTCACGCGCAAATACTCGGCCGGCAGCGCGAAGCTCATCCCGCCCTCGAAGGCCACGGTCAGGACCTTGCGGTCCTTGGCGAGGCGCAATTCGGTCGGCCAGGCGATGGTCTCAGCCACGACTTTGAATCCTTTCCAAGCCGCCCTATATCATATTGAATAGATTGCCAAAGCGTCTTGGAACCGGAGAGTTCCGA
>JBBWZU010000736.1:0-24909 GCA_039649225.1 Hyphomicrobiales bacterium
TCGACGCCGAGGGGCGCAAGCTGTCCAAATCCACGCAGGCGACCGCCTTGCGTGAGCTGCGGGCCACGGGAAAAACCCCTGTGGACATCCGGCGTCTCGCGGGGCTGAGTTGAAAAGCGCCACTACGCCGGCACCTTTGTGCCGCGAATCCGACATCAGCACTTGGGCTTATGGCTTGATGGAACCAAGCGTGGCATGCTGCGTGCGGGGTTGGGACGACGCATGCGTACCGTAAGGAGTGCGAAGGCCGCGGCGAGAAAGCGGCGGACCGCGGCGCGGCCGCCCCGCATTCGTTCGCGTGCCGACGCGACCGAGCTTGCGCTTGCCACGCTCGCGCATGAAATCCGCACACCGCTGAATGGCATTTTGGCGCTGAGCGAGCTGATCGCGGCCGCCGATCTGCCCGAGCGCGAACGCCAATGGGCGACGCTGGTCAAGGATGCGGCCGAGCATCTTGCCAATCTGTCGACGCTCGTGGTCGACGGCGTGCGCGCCGAGGCGCGCGGACTGGTGCTGCGGCCGGAAACTTTCCGCCTGCGCGCCGTTGTGGACGCGGTCGCCGCGACATTGAAGGTGCGCGCCGAGACCAAGGGGCTCGTGGCGCAGATTTCGCTGGCCAAGGACCTGCCGCAGTTCGTGACCGGCGACCGGGTGCGGCTGCGCGCCGCGCTGGAAAATCTGGTCGACAATGCGGTGAAGTTCACCGATCGCGGGCGCATCGCCTTTTCGCTCGAAGCTGCGCCCGCCGCGCGCGGGCGCCACCGGCTGACCTTCACGTTCGCCGACAGCGGCGTCGGCCTGACCAGAGCCGAAATCGCGCGGCTGTTTCGCCCGTTCAGCCAGGCCAGCACGGCCATCGCGCATCGCTACGGTGGAGCGGGTCTCGGGCTCTCGTTCGTCAAGCGGCTCGCCGAGGCGATGGGCGGAAAGCTCACCGTCACGGCCAAAGCCGGGAGCGGCAGCACGTTTTGCCTGAGTGTCGTGCTCGATGCTGCGCAGGCCGGCGCGGCGCAGGGCAGCGCCGCAAAAGGGCGCGGCCCAGCCACGAAAGCGCTGCACGTGCTGTGCGCCGAGGACAATCCCTACGCGCGCGTCGTGCTCAACACGATCCTGGTCGAGCTTGGCCATCGCGTCGATTTCGCCGGCACCGGCGAGGCCGCGATCGCGGCGGTCGAGCGCAACGGCTATGACGTCGTGCTGATGGACGTCACGCTGCCGGGCCTCGACGGCCTTGCGGCCGCGCGGGCGATCCGCGCGATGCAAGGCGGCGTTGCGCATGTGCCGATCATCGGCATTTCGGGACGCACCGAGACGGCTGATCAGAACGCCGCGCTGGCGGCCGGCATGGATGCGTTTTTGGCCAAGCCCGTAAGCCCGGCGGCGCTGGCCGAACTGGTGTCGACCCTGCGGACGCGCTAGCCGGCGCCGCTCGTGCTCCGGTCTCAGGCCGCCTTGCTGGCGCCCATGTCCACGATGCGCACGATATCCGCCATGATGACGTTGAGCTCGTAATCCTTCGGCGTGTAGACGGCGGCAACGCCAGCGGTCTTGAGGGCCGCGGCATCCTCGGGCGGAATGATGCCGCCGACGATGACCGGCACATCGTCGAGGCCCGCCGCGCGCATGCGCGCGACCACGTCCTTGACCAGCGGAACGTGCGAGCCCGAGAGGATCGACAGCCCGACCACATGCACGCCTTCTTCCAGCGCCGCGTTGACGATCTCGGCCGGGGTGAGGCGGATGCCTTCGTAGACGACCTCCATGCCGGCATCGCGCGCCCGCACCGCGATCTGCTCGGCGCCGTTGGAGTGGCCATCGAGCCCGGGCTTGCCGACCAGGAACTTGATACGCCGCCCGAGCTTGCGCGACACCGCCTCGACGCTGCTGCGCACCGCATCGAGACCGCCGGAATCGTTGCGTGCCGCACGGGCGACGCCGGTCGGAGCGCGATACTCGCCGAAGGCTTCGCGCAGCGCCTCGCCCCATTCGCCGGTCGTCACGCCGGCTTTCGCCGCCGCGATCGAGGCCGGCATCACGTTGCGGCCATCGGCCGCGGCCGCGCGCAAGTCCTTCAGCGCTGCCGCGACCGCCTTGGCGTCGCGCGCGGCGCGCCAGGCTTTCAGGCGCTCGATCTGCTCGGCCTCGACCTCGTGCGGCACGGTCAGGATCGAGCCTTCGCCGGTGGAGAGCGGCGAGAGCTCGGTCTCGACAAAGCGATTGACGCCGACCACGATCTGCTCGCCGCATTCGATCGCTTCGAGCCGCGCCGAATTGGACTCCACCAGCTTCGATTTCATGTAGCTCGACTCGACCGCCGCCACCGCGCCGCCCATCTGGTCGATGCGGGCCAATTCCTCGCGCGCCTCGCGCTTGAGTTCCTCGACCTTGGCGGCGATCTCCTTTGAGCCGTCGAAGATGTCGCCGTAGTCGAGCAGGTCGGTTTCGTAGGCGAGGATCTGCTGCATGCGCAGCGACCATTGCTGGTCGAACGGGCGCGGCAGGCCGAGCGCTTCGTTCCAGGCGGGGAGCTGCACGGCGCGCGCGCGTGCGCTCTTGGAGAGCGTGACGGCGAGCATCTCGATCAGGATGCGATAGACATTGTTTTCCGCCTGCTGCTCGGTCAGCCCGAGTGAGTTGACCTGCACGCCGTAACGAAACAGCCGCTGCTTGGGATCGGTGACGCCGTAGCGGTCGCGCGTGATCTCGTCCCACAATTCGCAGAACGCGCGCATCTTGCACATCTCGGTGATGAAGCGCAGTCCCGCGTTGACGAAGAACGAGATGTGCCCGACCACCTCGCCGAATGCCTCGGGCTTCACCTCGCCGGAGGCCTTCACGGTATCGAGCACCGCGATCGCGGTCGCGAGCGCATAGGCGAGCTCCTGCACCGGCGTCGCGCCCGCCTCCTGCAGATGATACGAGCACACGTTCATCGGATTCCACTTCGGCAGCTCCGCCGTCGTGAACAGAATCGTATCCTTGATCAGCCGCATCGAAGGCGCAGGCGGAAACACATAGGTGCCGCGCGAAAGATATTCCTTCACGATGTCGTTCTGAGTCGTGCCCTGCAGCCTGGCGCGCGGCGCGCCCTGCTCGTCGGCGACCGCGATATAGAGCGAGAGCATCCACGCGGCGGTCGCGTTGATGGTCATCGAGGTGTTCATTTCGGCGAGCGGGATGTCGGCAAACAGCGCCCGCATGTCGCCGAGATGCGAGATCGGCACGCCGACCTTGCCGACCTCGCCGCGGGCCAGCACGTGGTCTGAATCGTAGCCGGTCTGGGTCGGCAGATCGAAGGCGACCGAAAGGCCGGTCTGCCCCTTCGACAGGTTCTTGCGGTAGAGCGCGTTGGATTCGCGCGCGTTCGAATGCCCGGAATACGTGCGGAAAATCCAAGGCTTGTCGCGTGAGGCTTTATCGCGTCGCGGTGCGTCTTTGCTGGGATCAGAGCTCATCGGCGCCACCCGTGCGGCCTGCATCTGCCGCGTGTGGCGCAATTGTGCACCGCAAAATGCCGGGACGCAAATCCCCTTCGGACGGCGTCCCGGCCTTTCGGCTAGCGTCGCCGGATCAGGCCGATGATCGCCAGCAGCACGACCGCCCCGATGGTCGCGTTGATGATCGAGCCGAGGAAGCCCGCGAATGGCATGATGCGCAGTGTCGTCATCAACCAGACGCCGATAAAGGCGCCGACGATGCCGATGATGATATTGCCGATCAACCCGAACCCGAAGCCCCGCATGATCTGACCGGCCAGCCATCCCGCGATGGCGCCGACCACGATCATGATGATGATGCTGTCCACTCCAATCATGACTCTCTCCCCGTGCCTCGCCTGCCCGCTGCATGGCGGCACAGGCTGACAGGAACTCTATGCCCGGCCGGCGTTGGAGTCATGATGTCTCGCCGGATATCTGGGGATGGAGTTTCGCCGAAACGCCGCCACAGCGCAGCACGTTGGTTCAGGCCGCGACGCGATCGTGCAACGCTGAGGTGAGAGCGCCGTTCGAATAGGCGCGCCGGACCACGAGTGCTGCCACGATCAGCACCGCGACGAGGCCGATCGGCGCATGGACGACCGGAAACAGCAGGATGCACAGGTTCGCCGCGGCAAGCCACACCATCTCACCGCGCAGAAATCCGGTCACGCGGGCCGCGCGGACCAGAAATGCCATCGGGATCGCCAGCACGACGAGATCGTAGATATAGAGATAGGGCGTCGCGAGCAGCACCGCGGTCGCGAGCGCCGCCGCCTGGATGTCGAAAGCCATCTTGCGGCGCCACAGCATGCAGACGACGATCGCGCTCACGGTGGTGAGCGTTGCCTGAAGTGTCGATGCGAGCATGTCGCCGCCGCCCAGCGTGCGCACGAGGCCGAGCATGCTGTGCATCTTGCTGAAATCGCCGTGACCGTCCCGCAGCATTAATTGCGAGGCAAGCGGCAACGAGCGGATAAACGCTTCGCAGGTCGCCGCGCCGAAGGCGAGCCAGGACACCGCCGCCATGACCGTCACCGTTGCGGCAGCGGCGCCGAATACCCGCCAGCGGCCGGATACCGCGAGCACCAGCGGGAAGAGCAGTCCGAAATGCGGCTTGTAGGCAAGCAGCCCGAGCAGCACACCCGACAGGATCGGCCGGCGCTCCATTGCGAGCAGCGAACCGCCAAGCAGCGCCGCCGTCACGAATCCATTCTGGCCGACCATCGCGTTGGATGTCACGGCGGGAAATGCGAAGGCGAATAGAACTCCAAGCCGATCGCCGATGATCGTCCGGATGGTGAATGCGTAAGCCGGAAAGGTGACCAGCAGCCAGGTGACGAACGCCGTGAGATACGGCATCAGCGCCAGCAGGCTGGCGACGAACAGGAACGGCGGCGGATAGAACCAGGGAAAGTAGCCATCGAAGCTGCGCCCGAGCGCGGCCTCCTCGGCGGCCTTGTGGATGGTCGGGTCGTAAACCGCGACAGGGTGGCCCTCGTGGACGAGTCCGCCGGCGGCCCAGACATTGACGAAATCCGTGACCATGCCGTGGCCCTCGGTGTCGATCATCCAGTGGCCAAGCGCGAAAGATGCGGCCAGGAACACCGCCTGTGCGACGCAGAGCGCGAACAACGTCAGCTCGGCCGGCTTGTTCAGGCGAAAGTCGCCGGCGGCGGATGGGGCGGTATCGGCGAGGGTCATCTGGTCGGTAACCTTTGGGGCTGGCTCTGCGACCCTATGACCGCGGCCTTGCCGAAGGCTTAAGCGGAACTTGTTCCCACAGCTTGCGGTTATGGCGATATTGCGCTGCAACATCGATTGCGTCACACTATCACCCGGTCCCGCAGCGCCGGGGTGAGCGCGGCTGCGGAGAGGAGAACCCGCATGGCTATCGCCGAAGTCTCCACGCCGCGCGCGGCGCCGCCGAAGGATCTCTACGATATCGGTGAAATCCCGCCGCTCGGTCATGTGCCGCCGAAGATGCATGCCTGGGCGATCCGTAAGGAGCGCCACGGTCCGCCGGAAACATCATTCCAGATCGAGGTGGTGCCGACGTGGAAGATCGCCGATGACGAGGTGCTGGTCCTCGTGATGGCGGCGGGCGTCAACTACAACGGCGTGTGGGCTGGTCTCGGCACACCGATCTCGCCGATCGATGGTCACAAGAACCCGTACCACATCGCCGGCTCCGACGCGTCCGGCATCGTCTGGGCGGTCGGCGACAAGGTGCGGCGCTGGAAGGTCGGCGACGAGATCATCATCCACTGCAATCAGGATGATGGCGACGACGAGGACTGCAATGGCGGCGACCCGCTCCTCTCGCCCTCGCAGCGCATCTGGGGCTACGAGACGCCGGACGGCTCGTTCGCGCAGTTCTGCCGCGTGCAGTCGCGCCAATTGATGCCGAAGCCCGCGCATCTGACCTGGGAAGAATCCGCCTGCTATACGCTCACCCTTGCGACCGCCTACCGCATGCTGTTCGGCCACGCGCCGCATACGCTCAAGCCTGGCGACAACGTGCTGGTGTGGGGCGCGAGCGGCGGGCTTGGCGTGTTCGGCCTGCAACTGGTGGCGGCCTCGGGCGCGAACGCGATCGCGGTCGTCTCCGATGCGTCGAAGATGGAATACGTCTTCAACCTCGGCGCCAAGGGCGCGATCAACCGCAAGGAATTCAAGTGCTGGGGGCAGATGCCCACCGTGAATACGCCCGAATACAACGTCTGGACCAAGGAAGCGCGCCAGTTCGGCAAGGCGATCTGGGAGATCACCGGCAAGCGCGACGTCGACATCGTGTTCGAGCATCCCGGCGAGGCGACGTTTCCGGTGTCATGCCTCGTCGTGAAACGCGGCGGCATGGTGGTCTTCTGCGCCGGCACCACGGGCTACAATCTCACCTTCGATGCGCGCTATGTGTGGATGCGCCAAAAGCGCATTCAGGGCTCGCATTTCGCGCATCTCAAGCAGGCGAGCGCGGCCAATCAGTTCGTGCTCGACCGCCGCATCGATCCCTGCCTGAGCAAGGTTTTCACCTGGGACAAGATCCCGGCCGCGCACCAGATCATGTGGAAGAACCAGCATCCGCCCGGCAATATGGCGGTGCTGGTGAACGTGCCGCGCGCGGGCTGCCGCACGCTCGAGGACGCAATGGAGCCGGCCTACGAGTGAATGCCGTGATTCGAGGATGATCCTGGCCTCGTAACGCGCCCGCGTCTGCCTTAAAGTGAAGTCCTGACGGAAGGCCGGCGCGTGCCGGCTTTTCTTTTTGGCAAGCCTGAAAGGGGAACGCGAATGAATATGTTCGATCTGTCCGGCCGCGTCGCGGTCGTCACCGGCGGCAACGGCGGCATCGGGCTCGGCATGGCCAAGGGATTGGCTGCGGCTGGCGCGACGGTGGTGCTCGCAGGGCGCAACGCGACCAAGGGTGCTACGGCCGTGAAGCAGATCAAGGAGGCCGGCGGCAAGGCGGAGTTCGCCGAAGTCGACGTGACGAGCGAGGCATCGTGCCGCGCGCTGATCGACCACGCCGCAGCCGAGCATGGCCGCCTCGATGTTCTGGTCAACAACGCCGGCACCAACATCCGCAAGACGCCGGACATCCTCAAGCTCGAGGAGTGGCACACGATCATGGACACCAACCTCACCAGCGCCTTCGTGTGCTCCCATGCGGCCTATCCGCACATGAAAAAAGCGGGCGGGGGCAAGATCATCAATATCGGTTCGATGATGTCGATTTTCGCAGCATCATTCTCGCCCGCCTATGCGGCGAGCAAAGGCGGCATCGTGCAGTTCGCCCGCGCTTGCGCGACCGCCTGGGCGAAGGACAACATCCAGGTGAATTCCATCCTGCCGGGCTGGATCGACACCGAGCTGACCAAGGGCGCCCGGCGCGAGGTGGAAGGGCTGCACGATCGCGTATTGGCGCGCACGCCGGCCGCGCGCTGGGGCGATCCGAAGGATTTTGCCGGCATCGCGGTGTTTCTGGCGAGCCCGGCATCCGACTTCGTGACCGGCACCGCGATCCCGGTCGACGGCGGGTATTCGGTGCAAGTGTAGATTTCGGTGCAAGTGTAGATCAAGTGGAGTATCAGCGCTTGCGCTTCTCGTAGCCCAACCGCCGCATCATCTTTTGAAACAATGGCGCGCGCCTCAGCGCGTCCTGCTCGGCGGATGCCGCGCGCGCGGCCTCCTCGGCCAGTCGCTGGCGTTCGCGCGCGCGCAGGATCTCGGCGTTGAGCTCGCCGCCATAGACGAAGATCGTCGCGATCCAATAGAGAAACACCAGCGCGATCATCGCGGAGGCAAGGCCCGCATACATCGTGACGTAGTTGTTGGCGAACTCCGCCAAATAGCGCCCGAACAGGATGCCGCTCGCGAGCCAGAGAACCAGCGTCACGATGATGCCGGGCGCAATCTCGGAGAAACGCCGCTTGCCGCCGGGCAACCATTTGTGCGCGACCACCAGCGCGATCACGATGAGCGTGCCGGCGATGGCATAACGCATGTAGGTGAATTGCCGCTCCAGCGGCTCGAGCCATGGCAGGTGTTTGAGCGCGGTCGCAAACGCCAGCGGCGCCAGCACGATCAGGAACCCGAGCGCCAGCAGCGCGAAGACCGCAACCAGCACATAGGCGATCGATTCGAGCTTCAGGAGCCACCACGGACGCGTCTCGACCGGATCGTAGGCGCGATTGAGCGCGATGCGCAGGCTGTCGACGCCGCTGGAGGCAAAATAGACCGCGAGCACGACACCGATGGTCAGCACGCCACCGCGCGTCACGGTCAGCACGTTGTGGATTTCGCGTGCGAGCGGCGCAGCGACGCCTTCCGGCCAGGTCGAGAGCAACAGATTGGCGACATCGTCCGCCATGTCCTTCGAGCCGACATAGCCCGCCAAGGCCGTGAGCACGATCAGGAACGGAAACAGCGCCAGCAGCGCCGAGAGCGCGATATGGCTGGCCAGCGCCCAGCCGTCATCCGCCGTGAAGGCATAGAACGCGTCGAGCGCGATGCGAAAGAATCGCCCCAAATGCCGCACAGCGTTCCTCGTTTCAGGCCACGCTCAATGTGCGAATTGTTTCCGGATTAGCAAGAGAAACTCTGTTGAGCTTCTCCACCAGGGAGCGGACGTCGGGCGGAGCGCGGGCTTAAGCCGCCCGCACTTCGCTCAGGAAATGCCGCACTTCGTCCTCGAGCCCTTCGGCGTCCGCCGCAAGCGTTTCGGCCAGTGCCTTGACCTCGTCGGCGGTGGCGCGCGCGTCGGCGCTCGCGCTGGCGACGCGGGTCATCGCCTCGGCGCCGGTGCGCGCCTCGCTCGATGCGCGGTTGACACCCTCCGCAATGGTGGAGACGGCGGCGTTCTGTTGTTCGACCGCGGCGGCGACGCGCGCCGCGATGCCGGACATTTCCGAAATGATGGTGTTGACCTGCTCGATCGCTTCGGTGGCATCGCCCGCCGCCGACTTGATCGCGCCGATTTGCGTAGCGACCTCCTCGGTCGCCTTGGCGGTCTGGCTGGCGAGGCTTTTGACTTCCGAGGCGACGACCGCAAAGCCGCGTCCGGCCTCGCCGGCGCGCGCCGCCTCGATCGTGGCATTGAGCGCGAGCAGATTGGTCTGCTCGGCGATCGCCGTGATGAGCTTCACCACGTCGCCGATGCGCTGACCGGCCTGCGACAGCTCGCCGATGCGCGCGTCGGTCTTCTCCGCCTGCCGCACCGCTTGCGCGGCGATCCTGCTGGATTCCTGCACCTGCCGGCTGACCTCGGTGACCGAACTTGCCAGTTCCTCGGATGCGGAGGCGACTGACTGGACATTGGACGAGGCCTGTTCGGATGCGGCTGCGACCGCGCCCGAGAGTTGCTGCGTCGTTTCCGCCGTCTGGGTCAGCGTGCCCGCCGCCGCCTCAAGCTGGCTCGACGCGGATGACACCGTACCGACGATGGAACCGACCGCCGCCTGGAATTCGTCGGCGAGCTTGTGCATCTCGGCCTTGCGCGCGGCAGCGGCGATGCGCGCCGCGCTCTCCTTTTGCTCGGCTTCGGCCTGCGCCTTTTCGGCAGCCTTCAGCTTGAACGTCTCGACCGCGCCGGCCATATCGCCGATCTCATCGCGGCGCCCAAGGCCCGGCAGCACGATTGCAAAATCACCATCGGCCAATTTGCGCATTGCGCCTGTCATCGCGGACAAGGGCCTTGCAACGGCGCGGCCGATCAAGAACGCGAGCAAGGCCACGCACAGCGACACCAGCGCGATCGCGATCTGCATCTGCAGCTTGGTGCCGCCGCGGGCTGTTTCATAGGCCGCCTCGCTCTCGCCGCGCACCTTTTCGACGGAGCTTTGCGCGGCCGCGATCATCGGCTCGATCGCCGCGTAGCTATCCGACATGTGCTTTTGCTCATCGCCGAAAATCTGCGCGGCCGCCATCCACTCGAAGAAATCGCGCTGGTAATTGGCAAGCTTTGCCTGAATGTCATCGCGTGCGCCTTGCGGGATCGCGGACGCCGCAAGCCCAGTCGTGAACTCGGCGACGCGCTTCTGCATGTCGCCGCCGTATTTCGCTGCACGGCGCAGCATGAAATCCTTTTCATGGCGCCGCATCATCAGCATCGTCACGGCAAGACGCGGTTCGTCGAACTTGTTGAGCGCGCTCTCGATCTCATGCACGGATTTGCGCAACGCCCCCTCGAGCCCGAGTTCTTCGGTCAGGCCAAGCTTGCGCCTGACTTCGACAGTCGCGTTGAAGTGCCGCCGATACGTCGCATGGCCGGCGCGAATTGCCGCAATGGTCTTGTCGAGGTCGGCAAGCGCGGGGCCGCGAACCTGCCGCCCCAGCGCGTCGAAGTCCTCTTCCACGGACTTTGCCAGCTCCGCATGGCGCTGCGCGTATTTCTCGTCGCTGCGCAGCAGGAAGTCTTTCTCGGCGCGGCGGCTTTCGAGCAGCTTGCGGCTGAGCCGGTCGACCCGGTCCGAGATCGCGACCGCGTCCGCGGCGATGACCCGATAGCGCTCCTGCGTGGCATCACCGGTCAGATAGATACCGCCGACCAGCGCGAGGCCGCCGAAGCCGATCGCGCCGATCGCCGCGATCTTGTGCGTAATGCGGACGCGAATACCGAACGTCATGAGTGTTTCCCCGGAGGACGCGGGTAATACAAGAGGGTAAACGGTCAAATAATCCATTAACGCGGCGGCCTGACTCACGCAGTGGAAGTGCCGTCACCACAGGGTTTTGAGCAGCACTATACATTGCGCGCTCAGTCAGCCTGCAGTATTGCCCAGCATTATTATTGCTCGTTTGCTTCGATCGAATGCAAAGCGAAATATAGCCCGCCATTGCGGCAGTGCATCGCGTTCAACGAATAAAGCGGACAAATTGCATAGGGGATAATGCGTATATCCCATGCGCGCCGCAACATTTCCGCGCACGCGCAAAAACGCACCGCGCGGATGCCGGGTGGGACGGCATCCGCGCGGCTTTCGAGGCTACGCGCTGCATGTGCTCACTGACGCAGCGCGTACCGTCGAGAGGAACTTGTCGGCCTCGGACCAAAGATGATGGCTCTCGGCCGATAGCGATTGCGCCGAGGCGAGAACCTGTGCCGAGGCTGAACCGGTTTCAGCGGCACCGCGGTTGACATCGGTGATGCTGGTCGAGATCGAGAGCTTGGTGCCGATACGAAATTTCATCTCGGATGGCCCTTGGTCCTCACGCGATTCCGTTATTCAATGCATCGGGTAAACAAGCACTCAATTTTCGCGGAACCGCGCTTGTCCTTAGTAGTGATGCGGATGGCGATGCGCTGCGCACGGGTAGCGAAAGCGCGGGTGCCGGGTTGGACGGCATCCACGCGCCTTCAGGATACGGACTGCCAGCTACGGACTTCGCGGTAGCTCCGTTACGCAGCCCGTACCGTCGAGAGAAATTTTTCGACTTCAAGCTTGAGGTGACTGCTCTCGCTCGACAGCGACTTTGCCGACGAGAGAACCTGGCTGGAGGCCGAGCCGGTCTCGCCTGCGCCACGATTGACATCGGTGATGTTGTTGGCAACCTGTGCGGTGCCGCTGGCGGCTTCGCTGACATTGCGCGCGATCTCCTGCGTCGCCGCGCCTTGCTGCTCGACCGCCGCAGCGATCGTGGACGCGATGTCCGAGATGCGCCCGATGGTGCTTCCGATCTCCTTGATGGAGGCGACCGAATCTTGCGTCGCCGCCTGCATTCCGGCGATCTGCGTACCGATCTCCTCCGTGGCCTTGGCGGTCTGAGACGCGAGTTGCTTGACCTCGGACGCGACGACCGCAAAGCCCCGACCCGCCTCGCCGGCGCGCGCCGCCTCGATGGTGGCGTTGAGCGCCAGCAGGTTGGTCTGTTCGGCTATCGCCGTGATCAGCTTGACCACGTCGCCGATGCGGCCCGCCGCCTGCGACAGTTCGCCGATCCGTGCATCGGTCTGCTGCGCCTGCTTCACCGCCTGGCCGGCGATCTGGGCCGACTCCTGAACCTGCCGGCTGATCTCGTTGACCGACGAGGTCATCTCCTCGGTCGCGGAGGCGACCGACTGGACGTTGGCTGAAGCCTGCTCGGATGCGGCCGCGACCGCGCCCGTGAGTTGCTGCGTTGTTTCCGCCGTTTGGGTCAGCGTACCTGCGGCCGCCTCTAGTTCGGTCGAAGCGGACGAGACGGTATCGATAATGCTGCCCACCGCCGCCTGGAAGTCGTCGGCAAGCTTGCGCATGTCGGACTTGCGCTGAGCGGCGCGCACTTGTTCCTCGCGCTGCGCGATTTCTTGTTTCTCCAGGGCGTCCCGCGCGGCATTCTCGCGAATGATTGTAATGGTCTTTGCCATGGCACCGATTTCATCGCCGCGATCGGTACCGGGTACGACGATATCGAGCCGGCCGCCGGCCATCTCCAGCATGGCGCCATTGAGCCCCCCGAGCGGGCGCGCGATGCCGAAAAAGCTGAAGGCCATCGCGCCGATTGCAATGACGAGACCCGCGCCAACAGCGACCAGGGTCAGGGAGTGGGCAATGCCGTAAGTTGCCGCGGCCTTGTCGGTCGCCTCCTGGGCGCCCTTGAGATTGATCTTGATGTCTTTTTCGATGCTGGAATTGATCGCGTCGAACGTGCCTTTCATCGGCCCCTTGAACAGCGCCGCCGCCTCATCGTTGCGGTTGGCTTGCGACAGCGGCATCAGCGCCCCATGCTGCGTCTCATAGGCCTGCCAGCTCTTGACGAAATCCTCATAGACGCGACGCTCCTCATCCGAAGCGATCATCGGCTCGTAACGCTTGCGCGCCGCCGCCAGATCGGTGGCCAATCCGTCCATTTCCTTCTCGACCGTCCGCATGCCCGCCTCGTCGGTCGACATGATGTGGCGCGTTTCATCGAGGCGATATTTCGCCACGATCGTGTTCATCTCGCGGATGACGTCGATGGAGGGCAGCCAATTGGTGGCGAGATCGACGACGCTATCGTTCACCTGCGTTACTTTGCTGGTTGCCAGATAGCCTTGGCCACCGACGATCATCACCATGCAGGCGAACAGGCCGAGCAGCCACGACTTGATCGAGAGGCCAAGCATCTCTTCTCCAATGCGCAAAAAAATTCGCCATTGCGAATGATGCTGACGTTCTCAAGTGCAAATTAATATTCCGTAGTTCAACAAAACCGGAGATATAAGTAATTGCACGACATCACTGCGGACGCCACCTAGAACTCTAAGCGTAACTGCATATAAAAGGTATTATACAGCCAGCACATCAGTGCATCGATACCTTCAAGCCCAAACCTTGATCTTCAAAATAATTCCGACGCGCGCTGGACGACAGGTTTCACCAATCGTTCGGGTCATGTCCGCAAGCTGGGACGTGCGACGAACGCAGCGCGCGAATGCCGGGTGGGACGGCATCCGCGCACGCCTTAAGGTACGGACTTCGCGGTTGCTCCCTTACGCAGCCCGTACCGTTGCGAGGAATTTGTCGACCTCAAGCTTGAGATGATTGCTTTCGCCCGAGAGCGACTGCGCCGAGGAAAGGACCTGAGACGAAGCGGACCCGGTTTCGCCGGCGCCGCGATTGACGTCCGTGATGTTCGACGCGACCATCGCGGTGCCCTTGGCGGCCTCGCCGACATTGCGCGCGATCTCCTGCGTCGCCGCACCCTGCTCCTCGACCGCCGCCGCGATCGTCGCGGCAATCTCCGAAATGCGTCCGATGGTGCCGCCGATCGTCTTGATGGCGGCGACCGAATCCTGCGTGGCGGTCTGCATGCCGGCGATCTGAGCGCCGATCTCTTCGGTCGCCTTCGCGGTTTGCGATGCGAGCTGCTTGACCTCGGATGCCACGACCGCAAAGCCGCGGCCGGCTTCGCCCGCGCGCGCCGCCTCGATGGTGGCGTTGAGCGCCAGCAGGTTCGTTTGTTCCGCAATCGCCGTGATCAATTTTACGACATCACCAATGCGGCCGGCGGCCTGCGAGAGCTCGTTGATGCGCGCGTCAGTCTCATGCGCCTGCTTGACCGCCTCGCCGGCGATCTTGGACGATTCCTGCACCTGGCGGCTGATCTCGTTGACCGAGGATGTCATCTCCTCGGTCGCGGAGGCGACCGACTGGACATTGGTCGAAGCTTCCTCGGATGCAGCAGCGACCGTGCCAGACAGCGACTGAGTCTGTTCTGCGGTTTTGGTCAGCGTGCCGGCAGCGGCTTCCAGTTCGGTCGAAGCCGACGAAACCGTATCGACGATCTGTCCGACCGCGGCCTGGAACGAGTCGGCCAGTCGATGCATATCGGCCTTGCGCTGGGCGGCGGCGCGAACTTCCGCCTCCTTCTGCTCGGCCTCCATCTTCTCGATGCGGATCAGATTTTCCTTGAAGATGTTCGCCGCATTGGCGGCGTCGCCGATCTCATCGCCGCGGCCGACATAGGGAACCTCGACCTGCTTGTTGCCGCCACCGAGATCGAGCAGGACTTCGGCGATCTTGCGGATCGGTTTGGCGATCGAGAGCGCCCCGAACACCGCCGAGCCGACCAGGACCAGCATGACGAAGGCGCCGATGCCCATGCCGAGGCGCTCCACCGTCGCGGCCGTCGACGCCGCATGCGCGCTGGCTTCTTCCGCCTGGTGAATCGCCGCGGCCGCGACCTTGTCGGAGAGCTCTCCCATCTCGCGTGCGGTCGGCAGGGCTTTGTCGCGCACCAGCGCGGCGATTTGCTGGTTCAGCTGCACATAGCGGTTCATGATGGATTTGAACTCGGCGACGACCGGAATGAGACCATCCACCGCGCCGGCGAACGCCTTGTCGTCGGCCGCGGCGCGCAGCGACGGCAGTTGCGCGGAGGCCTTGTCCGTCGCCTCCATCATGCGCGCGATCTGCGCAACCTCGCCGGTGGCGGCATAGCGCCAGCCGGCCGTCCGGGCGCCATCGAACAAAGCCGCTGCTCCAAGCAGCGCGCGTTCGATTTCACTGGCCTTGGGTGACTTCGAGGCCTCCAATGCCTTGTTTGCCGCATCGAGCTGCTTGCGCCACGCGTCGCCATTTTCCTGGCGCTTGACGGTGGTC
Organism: Hyphomicrobiales bacterium; assembly: GCA_039649225.1. Classification (GTDB taxonomy): domain Bacteria; phylum Pseudomonadota; class Alphaproteobacteria; order Rhizobiales; family Xanthobacteraceae; genus PALSA-894. Next base: position 15,038 of record JBBWZU010000736.1, read on the forward strand.
GCGAAAATTTCCGCTTTTGCGGCGCCGACATCCTTGCCAATGCCAACATAGCTGCCGGCGAGGCTTTTGATTTTTTCAACGCGTTCGCGGTTTTCCGGAAGGTGGATCAGCTTCAGGGCATCATTGCCGTGTTTTGTAACGGCTTCGGCGCGCGCCTGGGCCATGGCCATGGCCTTCTCGGCGTCTTCGGAGGTCTGAGCGAGGCGCAGATCGCGAATTCCGAGCATCATTCCGCGCGCGCTGTCCTTCACGTCCGTCGCAATCTGGCTCAACATCCGCTGCGCGATCGCGTCACCGTTGGAGCTCGTGATCGACGATCCGCCAACCATCTGGGTCGCCAACATGACGCCGACCAGCAGGACGCCGAGGCCCGCGGAAAGCCCAAGCTTTGCGCCGATACGGAATTTGACTTTCAACATTTCGTTCCCCTTGGGTCCGGCAGTTCAGCGACCCTAGGGTTCCAAGTACAAACAACAAATTAACTTACAACCGCTTGAGCATTACAACCGACAATAAATTCTAATCTGCACTTCTCCAAGAACTACAGAACAGTACTAGTTTATACTTAGTATCGCAAGGTCATTTACGAACAACAACCTCCCTTCAATGGTAAACCTGAAGCGCATTCAAAATCTCTTGTGCCCCTCCGCCCGGCCTAATCATCTGTTTGGGTGTGAAACAGCCAAAATCCGTGAGGGTTGTTGGTATTTTCTTGTAAAATGGGGTTCCGGCAGAAAAATATATTTACCCATGATCGCTCGAATTTCTTTACGTAAGGAATAGACCTTACGTTGATCCGGTCAGGCAAATCCACCCCGCACAGACATGCGATTGCGAGAAGCCGGCGGCGCGCGCGCGCCCCGCCGGCCTGCGCCTTACCGCGCCGCCACCACCATGATCTCGACCTTGTAGCCCGCCGCGGCGAGCTTGGCCTGCACGGTCGCGCGCGCGGGCGTGTTGCCGGGCGAGACCCAGCCGTCCCACACGGCGTTCATCTCGTTGAAGTCCGCCATGTCGGTGATCCAGATGTTGGCGGAGAGCAGCTTCGACTTGTCGGTGCCGGCCTTGGCGAGATAGCCGTCGATGGTGGAGAGGATCTCCTTGGTCTGCTCGGTCATGCTGTTGCCGGAGTTGTTGCGTGCAACGACGCCTGCGAGATAGACCGTGTTGCCGTGGACGACGACCTGGCTCATGCGCGGGCCGGTCTCGTGACGTTCGACGCTCATTGTTTTCTCCTTGAGAAACTGAAAATCAGCTCGGCTTGATATTCGCCGTCTGGATGATCCGTGTCCACTTCGCGATCTCGTCATCGATGCGCGCGCGGAACGCAGCCGGCGTGCTGCCAACCGGCACGTAGCCGATATCGAGCAGCCGATCACGTAGCGCACCGCTGCGCGCAGCGCCACCCGCAACCGCGCTCAACCGCTCGATGATCCCGGCCGGAACCGCCGCCGGCGCGATCATGCCGAACAGCGGCGCCGAATCGACGCCGCCAAGTCCGGCTTCCGCCATGCTCGGCACATCGGGCAGATGCGACGAGCGTCCGCCGGTCAGCCCCAGCGCGCGAACGCGTCCGCCACGAATGTGCTCGCTGATCGACGGGATTGTGGAGAAGGTGAAGCTCACCTTGCCGGCGATCAGATCGAGCACCGACGGCCCGCCGCCGCGATACGGGATGTGATTGATGTCGATGCCGGCGACCTGGCGGAATTGCTCCCCGGCCAAATGGATCGCGGTGCCGAGGCCGGCCGATGCGAAGGTGATCTCGCCGGGTTTGGCTTTCGCGAGCGCGACCAGTTCCTGCGCGGTGTTGGCCGGGACCGAAGGATGCACGACCAGCACCAGCGGCGTGGTCGCCAGCAGCGAGACCGGCGCAAAATCGCGCTGCGTGTCGTAGGGCAGCTTGCCGGCGAACAGTCCGGGATTGATGACGAACGCCGAGTCGATGACGCCGATGGTGTAACCGTCGGGCGCCGCCGTCGCGACCGCCTGCGTGCCGACCTGGCTCGCGCCGCCGCCGCGATTGTCGACGATGAAGGCCTGTCCGAGCTCACGGTCGAGGTGCGGCTGGATCAGGCGCGCCAGGATGTCCGACGCGCCTCCCGGCGCATAAGGCACGATCATGCGTACCGGACGCTGCGGATAGTCCTGCGCGCAGGCCGGGCGCGTGAGCGCCGCGCTTGCCAGTGCAGCCGCGCCGGCAAAGAAATGGCGGCGGTCGATCATGTTGGTACCTCCCTGTTCGTGTTTTATCGCACGGCGAATGCGTTGTTGCTTCGTCGGACGTTTAGACGCGGTAGCGCATCAATTCCTCATCCGGATCAGGTCCAAGTCCTGCCCCATCGGGGATCTGCACCCAGCCATTGTCGATCGGAACGCTTGCCCGATACGGCATGTGATCGAGGTCGCAGAAGAAGCGCTCCAGCGCGGCCTCTTTCTGCTTAGCCGCAAGAACATGCAGCGTCGCCAGATAGCCAGGCCCGAAATACGGCGAATGCGGCAGGCAGGTTGCGCCACCCGTCTCGGCGGTCCGGCAAATCTCCCACTGCGCCGTGATGCCGTTCTTGATCGCGCTCGGCTGCACATAATCGATGCCGGCCGCGACCAGATTGACGAATTCGAGCATGCCGGTCGCATTCTCGCCTGCCGCAAGCGGCACGCCGGTCGCCTTGCGCAGCGCGCCGAGCGAGGCGACATCCTCCGGCGGCCAGACCGGCTCTTCGACGAAGAGCGGATGGTGCGGCTTCATCGCCATCACGGCATCATGCGCGGCATTAGGCGTCCAGGCGCAATTGGTATCGACCATGATCGGGACGCCCGCGCCAGTCACCTCGCGCGTCGCCGCAAGGGCTTGTGCCGACTTCTCGTGCAGCTTGATCTGGCGGTAGCCGCGCTCCAGTGCGCGCGCCGTATTGCGCTTGACGTTCTCGAGGTTGCCGCCATAGGCGAGCAGCGAGGCGTAAACCTCCACGCCGTCGCGCTTTTTAGCCCCGAGCAGCGCATGCACCGGCACGCCTTCGATCTTGCCGCGCAGATCCCACAGCGCGATGTTCAATCCCGCGAGCGCGTAGATGTATGGACCTGAGCGGCCGAAATTATGCAGCGCGCGCTCAAAGCGCGCCGTCATGTCGGTGTCGGTTGCGCTTTGCCCGACGCTGAGCGGCGCGATCCATTGTTCGAGCGCGGTCTGTGTCGCCTGCCAGCCGCCCCAGAACGCTTCACCCCATCCGACGAGGCCGTTGCTCGCGGTCACGCGCACCAAGAGGCAGTCCATCGTCGTGCGCGCGATGCCGCCGAAGGTCGGCTTCGGCGCCCAGTGATCGTAGGGGATGCGCAGCGCGATGGTGTCGACGCGCGCGATGGTGACGGCGGTCATGTTTCATCCCCGGCTTCTTCGTTGGCGCGCGCCGCGCGCCAACTCTGTCGCAAGTCATGGACCCTTAGTCAACGCGGCGACGAAATCGACGAAGGCACGCACCTTCGCGGGCGGCAGACGGCGCGACGGATAGAAGACGTAAAGCGGAAAGCGCTCCTCGTTCCAGGTCGGGAACAGCTCCACCAATTTGCCGTCGCGCAGTCCTTCGGCGCCCAGCTCGAGCATCTGGGCGATGCCGTGACCCGCCAGGCATGTCCCCAGCAGCATGCCGGCATCGTTGAGCATCAGGCGTCCGGTGGCCGGCACCGTGACGATCTTGCCCCTGCGCCAGAACTCCCAGGCGAACGGCCGGTCATTCGCAGGATCGCGATACATGATGCACTCGTGCTTCACGAGATCCTGCGGACGCGCGGGCCGGCCGCGACGCGCGATGTAGCGCGGTGCCGCGACCGTCACGACACGTGTATCGGTGAGTTTGCGCGCCACCAGCGCGGAGGGCTCCGGCTCGCCGAAGCGGACGGCGGCATCGAACCCCTCGGCAACGAGGTCACCAAAGCGGTGGCGCACCGTGAGGTCGATCGACAAGTCCGGATGGGCGACCAGGAACGCGACGAGCCGCGGCGCGACATCGAGCCGTGCGAACATCGGGTCGACCACGACGCGCAGCCGCCCGCGCACGGTGGCCGAAGCGCCGGCAGCGTCGGTTGCCGCCTCCTCCAGTTCGCCAAGCAACGGACCCACGCGTGCATAAAAGCGGCGCCCCTCATCGGTGAGGGTCATCGCACGCGAGCTGCGATCGAGCAGCCGCACGCCGACGCGCTCTTCCAGCCGCGCCACCGCGCGGCTGACGCCGGACTGCGTCAGGCCGAGCACTTCGCCGGCGCGCACGAAGCTGCCGGCCTCGACCACGGCGGCAAGCACGCCAAGCCCGCTTAGCAGGCGGTTATCGAAGGACGCGGCCAACGATGACTCCTTGTCATGCTCAGAATGACAAAGATGCGCTCGCCGCAACGAAAGTCCAGCGCCATGTTGGTCCGAGGCGAAGAGATACCAGGTGCAGGAGATGGATATGGCCTTGAAGGACAAGCGCATCGTAATACTCGGCGGCACGTCCGGCATCGGATTGGCGACCGCGCAAGCCGCCGCGCAAGAAGGCGCGGCCATCGTGGTGGCATCCAGTCGTCAACACAGCGTGGACCGCGCGCTGGCATCGCTGCCCGGAGGCACCGAGGGATATGCGCTCGATCTGTCCGACGAGGAACAGATACGCGCCCTGTTCGACCGGATCGGCGCTTTCGACCATCTGGTGTTCACTGCTGGCGAAACGTTGCAGCTTGGCGAGCTTGCCGTGACACCGCTCGAGCAGGCGCGACAGGCCTTCAACCTGCGTTTCTGGGGCGCATTCGCTGCGGCGAAATACGCGAGGAAGCTGATCAGGCCGCAGGGCTCGATCGTTCTAACGACCGGAATTGCCAGCCTGCGCCCGCACAAGGGGTGGACCGTTGCGGCGAGCCTGTGCGGCGCAATGGATGCGTTCACCCGCGCGCTTGCGGTGGAGCTTGCACCGGTCCGCGTCAACGCGGTCTCGCCTGGCGTGGTCAGGACGGCGCTGTGGGACAACATGCCGGCAGTCGATCGCGAGGGGATGTACCGCGACATCGGCGCGGCATTGCCCGTCGGGCGTGTCGGCGAGGCCTCCGATATCGCGCAGACTTACCTCTATCTCATGCGCGAAGTTTTCAGCACCGGGCAGGTCATCGTCGTGGACGGCGGAACGGTGCTGGTGTGAGCCATGCGTGGCTCCCAAACGCGGATCCGCGATATAAGCGAGTAGTGAGTAGTGAGTAGCGAATCGCAAACAGGAGCTTTCCTATTCGCTATTCGCGACTCCCTATTCGCCACTTGTTTCCATGGTAGGTTTCCGTCGAGACGCGAAAACTAAGAACGGTCCACCAAAGTCGCGATCTCCGGCTATCGGTCCCTGCGCGACATCAGGATCGCGCTTGGGTCCCTCACCGTGGTGACGGGCGCCAATGGCAGCGGCAAGTCGAGCCGTTATCGTGCGCTGAAACTGCTGGCGGACGTCGCGCAAGGCCGGATCATCCAGTCGCTGGCGGCCGAGGGCGGACTTGCGTCAACGCTCTGGGCCGGCCCGGAATCGTTCGGACGCGCGGTCAAGCGCGGCGAGCAGCCCGTTCAGGGTACGGTCCGGCGCAATCGCGTGGCACTGAAACTCGGTTTTGCGGGAGACGATTACGGCTACGCCATCGATCTTGGATTGCCGCTCCCATCCAGCTCGCAATTCTCCCGCGACCCCGAAATAAAAGCCGAGAGCCAATGGACCGGAGAGACGCTGGGCCGCTCCAACGCGTTCGCGGTCCGCAACGGACCGAGCGTTCGCGTCCGTGGCGAGGCCGGCGAATGGCGACAGGTCTCCCAACGCTTGGCGGCATTCGACAGCATGATGACGCATTGCGGCGACCCGCGCGACGCGCCCGAACTCCTGCTGTTACGCGAGCGCATGCGCGACTGGCGATTTTACGATCATCTGCGGACCGATCGCGATGCGCCGGCCCGAAAGCGCCAGATTGGGACGTACACCCCAGTGCTCGGCGATGACGGGTCCGACCTTGCGGCCGCGTTGCAAACCATTCGAGAGATCGGCAGCGGCGAGGACCTCGACCGCGCCGTCGCCGATGCATTCCCGACCTCGGAAATAGAAATTACAAATTCGGAAGGGTATTTCGAAATCGAGATGCGCCAGCACGGCCTGCTTCGCGCCCTGAAGGCGCCTGAGCTTTCCGACGGCACGTTGCGCTATCTGCTCCTGATGGCGGCGCTGCTATCGCCGCGACCGCCGCCGCTCATGATCCTGAACGAGCCCGAAACGAGCCTGCATCCCGACCTGTTGCCGCCGCTGGGGCGCCTGATTGCCAGAGCGTCTCGCCAGTCGCAAATTATCGTCGTCACGCATGCGGCGGCGCTGTTGCCGGAGCTCAGCGCGGCGACCGGAATGCGGCAGATCGTGCTCGAAAAGCAATTGGCCGAGACACTGGTTCAGAGCGACGAACGCCTCGGCTGGACCTGGCCGTCGCGGTGAGCCGCAGCCGAGCTAGGACTCTAGCCGCAAAGCGCGTTCCGCCGCCGTTGCAAGAAACGACGGACGGCCGGATCGCTTTCGAGACCGATCGCGCGGTCGTATGCGTCGCAAGCCGCCGCCGCATCATTCATCCGCGCCAGCAGACCGGCGCGCGCCGCCCAATAAGGCTGATACTCGGCAAGCCGCGCATCATCGCCAAGCGCATCGAGCGCCGCAAGGCCGGCCGCCGGCCCTTGCGTCTCGGCGACCGCGACCGCGCGATTGATCGCTACCACCGGCGAACAGGTCATCGCGAGCAGCGCATCATAAAGCTGCTCGATCGCCGCCCAATCGGCAGCGCCGGTGAGCCGCCGCACGCCATGCGCGGATTGCACGGCGGCTTCGAGTTGATAGCGCCCGATCACGCCCATCCGGCTCGCGCGCAGCAGCAGCATTTCCGCCTCGTTCATCAGCGTCGCGTCCCACAGCGCCGTATCCTGCTCGGCCAGCGGGACGTATTCGCCGTCCGCATCGCGGCGCGCCGGGCGGCGCGCTTCGGCGAACAGCATCAGCGCGAGCAGCCCGAGCGCTTCGGGTTCATCCGGCAACAGTGTCACGACCAGGCGTCCGAGCCACAGCGCTTCGCCGGCCAGATTGCGCCGCCGCGCCTCGGTGCCGGCCGGATCGGACCAGCCTTCGGCAAACGCCGTGTAGATCGCCGCCAGCACGGCATCGCGCCGCTCGCCGAGTTCCGCGCGCTCGGGGACATCGAACGGAATGCCGGCCTGCTTGATCTTCGCCTTGGCGCGGGTCAGCCGTTGCCCCATCGTGGCCGGCGCCACCAGAAACGCCGACGCGATCGCGCCCGCGTCGAAACCGAGAATCGTCTGCAGGATCAGCGGCGCGCGGATCGCGGGCTCGATCGCCGGATGCGCACACGCGAACATCAGCGCGAGGCGCTGGTCGGGAATGTCGCTCGCCGGCGCGCTGTCGAGCTCCTCGACCATCAGCTTGATCTGGTCCACCGCCGCCTCGCCGGTGCGTCGGCGTCGGGCCGCGTCGATCGTCTTGCGGCGCGCGACGCTAAGCAGCCAGGCCTCGGGGCTATCGGGAACGCCGTTCAGCGGCCAGTCCGCAATCGCGGCCGCAAACGCATCCGCCAGCGCGTCCTCCGCCCCCGCGACATCGCGGGTGCGCGCCGCCAGATACGCGACCAGCTTGCCGTAGCTCCCGCGCGCCACCGCCTCGGCGGCAGCGCGCGCCTGCTGTTTCGTATCTTGCTCCACCTAAGCCGCGGGAGCGGCTGGCTGCATCGGCCAGACCGGCCGGACCTCCATCGTTCCGGCCGCGGCGCCGGGGCAGCGCGCCGCCCATGACAGCGCCGCATCGAGATCGGGCACATCGATCATGTAGTAGCCGCCGAGCTGCTCCTTGGTCTCCGCATAGGGTCCGTCGAGCACCTGGGTCTTGCCGTCCTTCACGCGCACCGTGGTGGCGTCCGAAGTCGGCCGCAGCCGTTCGCCGCCGACCCAGACGCCGGCCTTCTTCATCGCCTCGGTGTAGGCGAAATAGGCGCCACTCATCTGCGTCACCATCTCCTTTGAGGCCGCCAGCATTCCAGCCTCATTGCCGTAAATCATCAACAGATACTGCATCGGTTTATCTCCCGTTATGGCCGGGCATCATGCCTCGCCGTGCCGATGACGCCCGGGCAGGGCCGATTTCGACAACGCCCGAAGAAAAAATAGCCAGCGGCCACCAAGCTAGAACGACGCGTCCGGGGCGATCGCCGCGAGATAGCGTTCCGCGGACGTCCGGACCGCCTCCTTGGCTCCCGTCTGGATCACGCTCTCGAAGAAGTTCCCGAACATCATATCGAATGCGAAGGGCTCAAGCGCCGCCGCGATCGCCTTCACGTTCCGCGCCGGAAGCGGAAGCAGGTTCGGATAGCTGCGCATGAAGCTGACATGCCGCCGGTCCGCCGCGACGTAAGCGGTGTCGGACGCGCACAGGATGCCGCGCCCGCCCGCGCCTTTCGCCCAATGCAACATGCTGGAGCCCGAGAAATGACCGCCGCCGCGGATCAGCGTCACGTCGGGGAGGAGTTCGAGGGTTTCGCCCTCCCAGTGCTTGAGCTGGCCGCCGGGGCGCATGACCCATTGGCGATCCGCCGCGTGCACGTGCACCGGCACATCGAACGCGCGGCTCCATTCGCTCATGCTCGTATAGAAGTGCGGATGCGAGATCGCCATCGCGCGAATGCCGCCGAGCGAATTTATCAGAGTTATCGTCGCGGCATCGAGCATCGAGATGCAGTCCCACAGCACGTTGCCGTGCGCCGTGCGCAGCAGCAAGGCGCGCTGCCCGATGGCAAAGCGCGGCTGCGTCGCGATGCCGAGGATGTCCGGAGCGTATTCACGCCACGCGTTGAAGTGTGCGAGCGCGAGCTTCTCCTGCGTGGTCCAGTTTTGTCCGGACGGCCCGACATACTGCCGTTCGTCGTCGCAGATCGGGCAGTTCCTCGGCGCGCTGTCGGCGGGCGGATACTGGGTGCCGCAGGCGGTGCAGATAAAGGCCGGCATCCGGTTTCTCCCTTTTCGTTTTTGTTAGGTCTCAAGTCAGCGCGCGCGTCACGGCCGCAACGAAGCGGTCCACATCGGTTTCGTCATTGTAGACGTGGGGCGAAATCCGCATGCGCCCGAGGCGGGACGCCACATAAATCTGCTCCTTGGCGAGCGCCGGGACCAGGGTTCCGAGCGCGTCATTCGCAAATCCCAGGGAGAGGATGTGCGGCGCGCGGAAACGCGCGTCGGTCAGGCGCACGTTCAGGCCGGCCAATCCATCCGACATCCGCCGCGTCAGGGCGCCAAGTCGGGTCACGATCGCCGGCGTGCCCCACGTGGCCATCATCTCCATTCCGATCGCCGCCATCTCCATCGAAATGAAATGATCGCGCTCGCCCATGTCATAGCGCCGCGCGTCGGGCAGATAGCGCGTGTCGGCGAAGTAGACCGGGTTCTCGGCTCTGACATCGCGCCGGCCGAACGAGGTCTGCTCGAGTGGCACGCCGTCCTGGTGACGCCTGGCGATATAGACAAAGGCGCGGCCGTAAGGGCCGAGCACCCATTTGTAGGTCGGAAAGATCAGGAAATCGGGGTCGAGCGTTTTCACGTCGGTCGCGACGACGCCGACGCTTTGCGTCGCATCCACCAGCAGCGCCGCGCCGTGCCGCCGCAGCGCCGCGCGGATTTTTGCCATGTCGAGCAGCCCGCCGTCCGACCAATGGACCGAGGAAATCGAAACCAGCGACAAAGGCGGCGCGTCCGGCCGCTCGATGGCCTCGAGCACCGCCGAGGTCCAATCGCCGGCCGCCGGCCGCGCAACGGCTTCCACCGTGAAGCCTTGAGCCTCCGCGCG
>JBBWZU010000778.1:0-7722 GCA_039649225.1 Hyphomicrobiales bacterium
GGTAGTCGGCGCCCGCGTGCCGGACTGCCGCGCCGGCTGGAGCCGCCGCGACACTTCAAATCTCAAACGATCCGAAAGCGCGGGACCAGCCGGTGCGCGCCCGCGGAGAAACGATTGCCTGCAATCCGCTGGCGGCATCAGCGCCGCACACATTCAGGCCGATGCGCGCAGCGCATGAGTTCAACAAATTTGAAAGGGTACGATCCGTGTCGATCATCGTCTTCTATTTCGAGCTCGTCGCCAGCGCGGTTCGCAGCGGCGCCCATGCCTGGCTGATGCGGCAAACCATCCAGAAACTCGAATCGCTTGACGACCGCACGCTCGCGGATCTGGGGCTGTCGAGAAACGAAATCGAACCCTGGGTGCGTCACTACATCATGTGATTGGGCGGCCGGACGATGACACGCATGCGCATGTCGATCGTCGCCTGGATGGCGTCGTCCGTCGTCCTGACAAGCGGAGCATTGCTTGCCGTGTTCGCGCGGAATTTCAACGACCGCCCGCGCGATCGTCGCACGGTTACATTTTCGATCGATCCACGCTTCGGCTGACGATCTCATCGCCGGCGAACGATTTCATGTTAACTTCTGTCAACATTGGAGCGTGAAAGATGACGGCAGCAAACCCGACGCCGACCGAGAGCGCCGAGGCCTATTTCAAAAAAGCCTACGACCTCGCCCTATGGGGCGCGAACCACACCAGGACCGTTCAAGATCCGACCGGCATCGCCGTATATGACATTGCGGCGTCTTTGACCGCAATTTCAAAAGGCCTTGGCGAAATGGCCATCGGCCTGCGCGCCACATATCTCGTTCTTGAACGCGTCGAACAGAAACTCGATCGCGCTGCCCGGCGATAACGAGTGCTCCGGCTTTTGATGTTCGCTATAGAGAGCGCCACGCTATGATGCGAACGTCGCAATCGAAGCACCAGCCAGATCGGGATCTTGAATTGACGAACGCGGCAGTCTTGTTGGAACGCGAGGCCGCGTGTGCGCATGTGGCGCTCCGCGCGTGGCTATTCGAGAGTGCCTTGCCCTTCTGGTCGACGGTGGGCGTCGATCGCTCCGGATCAGGGTTCGTCGAGCATCTGGACCTCTCCGCGGGCCCGGCCGATGTGCCATACAAGCGCGTACGGGTTCAGGCGCGGCAGATTTTCGTCTTCTCCCGCGCTCACATGTTCGGTTGGCCCGGCGCTTTGAAAGCCGCGACCGCCGGCTACGGTTTCCTGACCCGGCACGCGCGGCGCCCCGACGGCGCATGGGTTCGCGCGCTCGGCGTCAAGGGGAACGTGCTCGACCCGACGGCCGATCTTTACGATCTCGCTTTCGTGCTGTTCGCGCTCGCTTGGTATGCGCGCGCGACCGGTTCAGCCGAGGCGCTCGACCACGCCTATCGCACGCTCGACTGGGTTAAACGCTCAATGTCGTCTCCCACCGGCGGCTTTTACAACGCGATGCCCATATCGCGGGAGCCCCGGCAGCAGAACCCGCATATGCATCTCCTGGAGGCCGTGCTCGCGCTGTTCAAGACCACGCATGACGACGCGCTGCTCAAGACCGCGGATACACTCGTCGATCTCTTTCGAACTCGCTTTTTCGACTCCCGCACAGGTTCTCTGGGCGAGTTCTTCACGGACGACTGGCGGTGGGCCGAAGGGGACGCCGGAACCCGCGTTGAACCTGGCCATCACTACGAATGGGTCTGGCTCCTCGATCAGTACGAGCGGCTGTCAAACCGGATCGTCGAGCCGGAAAAAAGTGCGCTCTACGCCTTCGCCAACCGCTGGGGCTGCGACCAGGATACCGGGCTGGTGATCGATGCCGTCGACCGCGCCGGCGCCGTGCGCGATGCCTCGGTGCGGATCTGGCCGCAGACTGAGGCGATCAAGGCGCATGTGGTCATGGCGGAGCAAGGTAACGTCGCCGGCGCGCAGGCGGGAGCCGCGATCGCGCAAATCACGAGCAATCTGTTGCAGCGTTTCTTCGTGCGCCCGCCGGCCGGCACCTGGACCGATCACTTTGCGGCCGGCGGCGCGGTCAAAGGCGATCGCATTCCGTCGAGCACGCTCTATCACATTGTCATGGCCTTCAGCGAGCTCGACCGGATATTCGGCAAAGCAGCCGAGTGACAGTGTGTCGGTCACGCGCTCCCAGCGGCCGCACGACACTGCCGGTTCGCTCAATCGCCGATCTGATCAATCTGCCGGAAGTGATCTCCTTCGACGACGTTCACGAAGATGACGGCTGATTTGTTGTCGCCCTTTTCGGTCCAGGCGACGGGCTTGGCGTAGGCGATGCCCTGGAACGTCAGGCCGCGCAGCGCCGCGACAACATCGGCCCGCGTCGGCGTACCCTTGCTGCGACTCGCCGCTTCCGCGATCGCCGCCATCAGCACGCGGGCCGAGTCATAGGAGCTTGCGGCGTAATTGTTGATCGGCCCGTATTTGGCTGTGTATTTCGCCGCAAACTCGGCCGAGCCGGGCACGTCCCCGACCGCGGGCGCGGCCGACAATATGCGCACGCCCTCCCCTTTCGTGGCCGCGCCTTCGGCTGCGACGATGAATGCCTTCACGTCCCAGCACCCATCGCCGCAACTGAACAGTTGCGTCAGACCCTGGCGGCGCATCTCCTTGAGGATGAGCGCGCCTTCCCGGATGCCGCCGAAGAAGACGACGTCGAACTCCTTCGGCCAGGCTTTTACGAATTCGGCAAAATCCTGATCGCCGACCTTGACGGACTTCCTGTCGACCACTGTGCCGCCGGCGCCAAAGCCGGTCACGAACTGGTCGGCGAGGCCGATGCCATACGGTGTTCCGTCATCGATGACGAGCGCGCGCGTCTTGCCCATTTTCTGCATCAGGTAGCGCGCCAGTCCCGGACCTTTGCGATCGTCGCGATTGGTCAGGCGGAAGATCGTCGCAAAGCCGCTTTCCGTGACCTTCGGATTTGACGCCATCGGCGTAATGACCGCGAGGCCGCAATCCGCGTAGACCTGACCGGTCGCGATGGCGACACCGCTGTTGACATGGCCGACCACGCCGAGCACGGCCGGATCGTCGCAAAAGGCCTTGGCGGCGGCCTTTCCTTCCGTGGTGTCCGCCTTGTCGTCGATCGGAACGCCGATGACCTTGGCTCCCTCGAGCCCGCCGGCGCCGTTTCGCTCGGCGATCGCAAGGTCGGCGGCCTGGCGCATTTCGACGCCGAAGCCGGCCGATGTCGTGGTCAACGGACCGCCGATGCCGATCTTGATGTCCTTGAGAGGAGTTTGCGCCGCGGCGCTTGCCGATACGGCGATCGCAAGGGCGGCAACCAGGGTGATTTGCAAGCGCATGGGAGTGTAACCTCCAAAATGGCTTTTGCTGGAAACAGATTCTCATGCAGGCTAGCCTGAGTCAACCCACGCTAGATGGTTACAGATGAAACCGACCGGCAAAGCTCTGCCAATCGAACGGCCATCCCGTGCCGGCAGCCTCGATCTTGTCGGCGATGCATTGGCGCTCGATCTCACCAATACGTCGTCCGGCCGCGGCACGCCCGGGCATCAGGAGCATCTGCGCGACTTCGACACCGTCATGCAGTGGGTCGCGCATGCCCGCATCCTCACGCCGGGCGACTGCGCCTATGTGCGCGCGACCGCCGCCTCGCGTCCGAAGCTGGCCCAGGCGTTTTTCCAGCGCCTGCTCGAAATCCGGGAACTGATCTGGATGATCGCGACTGCGCTGGCCGAGCGGCGGCCGGTCGCCGAGAAGCTGCGCGCTTCGCTCACCGCCGCGCATGCCGAGAGCCTGCGTCACGCCGAGATCAAGATGCGCGACGGCGTGTTCATCTGGTCGTGGAATCCGCGCCATGACATTCAGGCGGCCATCCTCGGGCCGATTACGCTGTCCGCCCTGACGCTGCTGATGGAAAAGGATCTCTCACGCACCAAGCGCTGCGCCGGCCAGGAATGCGGCTGGCTGTTCTTCGACACCACCAAGAACAAGCGGCGCCGCTGGTGCGAGATGCGCGTCTGCGGCAACCGCGCCAAGGTCCGTGCCGCGCGCGCCAGGAGAAAGGTCGCGGGAAGCTGAAGTTAAGACGTGGATGCCCGGAACAAGTCCGGGCATGACGGAGCAAGACCCAAGCAGAGCCCCCCTCTACTGCGAGCCTTCAAGACCAAGCTGTTTCACCATCGCGCCCCACTTGAGTCGTTCGGACTGGATAAAGCCGCGCATCTCCTCGACCGACGGCGTGTCATTCGGGAGCAGACCCAGGCCGGCGATCTTCTCGCGCATCGCCGGGTCGAGCATGATCCGCTTCATCTCGGCATGCAGCCGGTCAATGACAGGCTGGGGCGTTTTCGCCGGGACCAGCAGCATGTGCCAGGACACGCGTTCGTAATCCTTGGCGCCGGAGGCCTCGGCGAACGGCGGCACGTCGGGGAGAAGCGGCAGCTTTTGCGCCGAAGAGACCGCCAGCGCGCGCAGCTTTCCGTCCCGGATCAGCGGCATCGACAGGCCTGCTTCGAGGAAACTGGCGGCGACGTGTCCGCCCATCAGATCGGTGACCGACTGCGGCGTGCTGCGGTATGGGACGTGCGTTGCCTCAAAGCCGAGCCGCTGCTTGGCAAACTCCATCGACATATGCTGCACCGAGCCGGTGCCGATCGACGCATAGTTCAGTGGCGGGTTCGATTTCTTGGCAAGATCGACGAATTCCGCGACGGTCTTCGCGGCAAGCGCCGGATCGACGACCAGGACGAACGGCGATTTCACATAGAGCGAAATCGGCGTCAGCTCCTGCGGGTCATAGTTGAGGTGCTTGAACAAGGTCGGATTGATCGAGAGCGCGATGCTGGTCAGCACCACGAGCGTGTATCCGTCGGGACGCGCGCTCGCGACCTGGTTGGCGGCCAGCGTGGTTGCGGCCCCGGGCTTGTTCTCGACGATGACCGGCTTGCCGAGCGCCTCGGACAATTTGTCGGCGTAAAGACGCGTGATCGTGTCCATGCCGCTTCCGGCCGCCAGCGACACCACGATCGTGATCGGCCTTGTGGGGTAATCTTCGGCGCAGGCCGGTGCGTGCCCCAGCGAGGCCAGCATAAGACCGAGCAATGTCCAGCGGGTTTTCGATGTCATGATGTGCACCTGACGTTCTCGCCGGTCACGTTAGCGTAACCGGGGTTTCAAGGCGCTCGAAATCCGCCTAGCATTCACCCAATCACAAACGGAACGGAATGTCGGCCGCCATGGACAATTCGGGTTTCGAAACCGCGCTCGAGGGCCGCGTCGATGAGATGCTCGGCGCCTGCACCACCTGTGGCGCGTGTTTTTCCGCCTGCCCCATCGCCGGCCCGGCCGGCCTGGGCGAGGCCGATCCCAAGGCGGTCGTCGCCGGCGTGCTGGACATCGTGCGCTTCGGGGCCGGTCCGAAGGAGTCCGAGCTGTGGGCCAAGGCCTGCATGCTGAGCGGCGAATGCATCAAGGCCTGCGACTATGGCGTCAATCCCCGCTTTCTGCTCGCGATGGCGCGTCTGGCGCTGACCCGAAAGAATGAGCCGCGCGAGCGCCGCAAGGCCGGAGTGCAGAACTTCCGCCGGATGAGCGAGGATGTCGGCATCCTGTCGCATCTGCAGCTGAGCGACGACGCGCTGGAACGGCTCGGCCAGAAGCCCACGGGCAAGCTGCCCGCCGACAACGGCGAGCTGCCGGATGTGGTGTTCTACACCGGCTGCAACGTGCTCAAGACGCCGCACATCGCCCTCCTCTGCCTCGACATCATGGATGCGATCGGCACCAGCTACAAAGTCATGGGCGGGCCGAGCCATTGTTGCGGCGTGATTCAGCTTCGCACCGGCGACACCGAGACCTCGTCGCGCTTTGCCGGCAATACGATGGACAAACTCGCGCAATCGCGCAGCGGCGAGGTGCTGTCCTGGTGCCCGAGCTGCTTCGTGCAATTCACCGAGACCATGCTGCCGACCTTCGAACGTGCGACCGGCGAGAAGCCATTCGACATGACGCCATTCATGCGGTTCCTGCATCGCAATCTCGATGCGCTGCGCCCGCTTCTGAAAAAGCGCGTCGCTCTCAAGATCGCGCTGCATAAACATCCTGGCGTCGCGGGCGTGATGGACGCCGCCGAGGCTCTTTTGCGCGCCGTGCCCGGCGTCGAGATCGTCACGCTTGACGTCCCGGCGGTCGGATTGCAGAGCGTCAACCTTGCGACGCTGCCGTTCTACAAGAAGGAATTGCAGCTCCTGGAGCTGGAGGCCGCGCAGGCCGCCGGCGTCGATGCGCTGGTCGCGGTCTATCACTCCGATCACCGCGAGCTCTGCGCGCATGAGCGCGACTGGCCGTTCCGGATCCTCAACATTCTGGAGATCGTGGGCGAGAGCATGGGCTTTGCCCGCGAGGACCACTACAAGAATCTGAAGATCAAACAGGACGTCGATGCCATCCTGGCCGATAGTGCCGACCTCATCGAAGGCCACGACCTCGATGTCGAAACCGCCCGCAAGGTGGTGCTGCAGGGGATGCTCGGCGATCAACCGCTTCCGCTGCGGGCGTCGTCATAGCGCAGAGCCCTGAGGATCATCTCAGTCGGCATCCCAGCCCGCGTTGCGGAACGCTTCGACGCTCTTCGGGCTCTTCAGAAAACGAATGAAGTCTGCCGCCAGATCGGGAACGCGGGTTTGCGTCGCAACCGCCCCCGCATACACGCTGACCACCTGCAGCTCGGCCGGGAGGTAGCCGGCGAACTGCACGCCTTTGGCGCCGATCAGTTCGCTGGCCTGTGTCAGCCCGCATGTCGCCGCACCGGATGCGACCGCCCGCACGACATCCTTCCCGGTCTTGGACAGAACGCCGTTCTGCCGCATAGGCTCGGCAATACCGAGGCCCTCGAACAGCTTTGCGATGAAAGGTCCGGATGTGCCCCCGCCCTTAAGGTCGATGTAGGCGACATGCGGCGCGGCGAGCAGCAACGCACGCACCGAATCCGCCGTGCTCAAATCAGGCTGCGGCAGGCCGGGCGCAACCGCGACGCCAAGGCGCATGCGCCCGATTTCCACGCTGCTCACGCGGTCAGCCAATCCGCCGTCGATGAGGTGCGCGATACCGGCCGCGGAGGTCAGGACCACATCGGCGGCTTCCTTGGCCTCGAGGCGCTTGATCACGCCGGCCGCGTTCGCCACCGCCAACCGGATCGTGACTCCGCTTTCCTGCGTGAACATTGGGATCAGTGCGTTGAGCACGTGCTCGTAGGCGCCGGCCGCCGTCACGTGCAGTTCTTTTGCGGTGGCCATGCTGGCTCCTGTTGCCTCATTGCTCCTCATAGCTTCTCAGTCAGCCGCTCGGCAACGAGATGTCCGCGAACACCTCCAGCAGATTTCCATCCGGATCGCGGAAGAACAGCGTGCGATGCCCAAACGCCTGGTCGGTGGGAGGTGAGAGCAGCTCGACGCCTTGCCGCACCAGTTCGTCGGCGCACTGATCGACTTGCGCAACCGAAACCCGGAATGCCAGTTGAAGCGAGGCAGTGCCATTGGGCGTTGGCGCATCAGCCGCGGTGCGGCTTGGAGTCGCCAAGGCCAAGGTGTTGCCGCCCACCCGATATTCGATCCAGCCGGGCGAAAGCTCCCGCAACAGCGGAAAGCCGAGGACATCTTCATAGAACCGGCGCATCGCCGCCATATCGCGCACGAAAATGACCGTATAGTCGATCGCCCGAATGGCTTGAAA
>JBBWZU010000780.1:0-7483 GCA_039649225.1 Hyphomicrobiales bacterium
GCCGAGGGCGCGGAGGTCATCGGCGTCATCTCCCGTCCCGCCCAGGCCGAATATGTTCGCTCGCTCGGAGCCGCGACAACGATGGTCCCGCAGGATATCGCAAACGGCGCTCTTGGCGTGGAAACGATTGATGGTGTCCTGGATACGGTCGCGGGCCAATCGTTCGGCGCATGCGTCACGGCCCTGCGGCCGGGCGGCGTGCTGTCGCAGGTCGGCGCAGTAGGCGGCAGCGATGTATCCTTTGACGCATACCGCCTGCTCGAGGTCACGCTGACGGGCTATTCGTCCGAGACCTTGGACGGCCCTGCCCTGCGCCGCGCAATCAGCTCGATCTCCGAGCGGCTCAAGCAAGGTGCAATCCCGTTGCCTGCCAAAACCATATTTCCATTGGCGCAAGCGGCCGCCGCGCATGCAGCGCTGGAGCAGCATGGCGTCCAGGGGCGCGTGCTTCTGGTCGCGCAGCATTAGAGCCAAGAAGGCCCTGGCGCACGACCGACGACACGTCGGCTCCGCCGACCGCCGCCTGCGTCATCGCGGTCGCGTCGATATCGAGCTGTATCGCCGGACTGCGTCCACGCAGCAGGCCGGCCTCGAGGCGGGGCGGAATGTCGAGCATGAAGGCGCAGTCGCCGACATCCATCGTGCGATCGACGACGGAACGATCGATGGCATCGGGCCGGCGAAGATGGGGCTTGAGCGACCCGTCATGAATGCGCGCCAAGAGCGCGGACTGGTCGGAAGCGACGATTGCGATCGGCGCATTGGCGACATCGGTCTTGATTCCCGTGGCTGCAGACGCTCAGCGACAACGATAGCCGACAAATACGGCCAGGACTTTGTCGTTGCCAAGGCTTGCAGGTTCCTTCAGGCCGAACACGTTGGCCAGTCACCGCCTCCTGGTCAAGTCTGCGGCTTGCGCGACAGCAGGCTTGTGGCGACATTCAATCCCCGCCGCCAGAAGAGCTTTGACCTATCGCGATCGGCCAAATAGCCTCGATCACATCCCGGTGTCCTGCAATTGCGGCTCGGTTCGGCCCGATCTCCCGCTCACGCCCTTCTGCAATGGACGAAATAAAACATGAGTGTCGCTGAGATCGAGATCCGTCGCCTGGCGCAAGAGAATGCAGGCGACGCAGCTCTTTACCGCGGCATTCGACTGGAGGCGTTGAGAGCCAACTCCGAGGCTTTCGGGAGCGCGTTCGAAACTGAAAATGCCCACGACTTGAGCTGGTTCGTTGATCGGCTCGGCAGTTCAACGGTGTTGGGCGCGTTCCTCGATAGCGAGCTGGTCGGCATCGTCGGTTTTGCGATTCAGCAAGGCCAAAAGCGGGCGCATAAGGGCCTGCTGTGGGGGATGTACGTGCGAGCCGGTGCACGGGGGACCGGGGTTGGCCGCCGGCTGATCGAGGCGCTCCTTGACCTCGCGCGCCAGCACGTCGAGCTCATCCAGCTCACCGTGGTGCGGGAGAACGAGCAGGCGCGACGCCTCTACGCAAGCCTCGGCTTTGTGAACTACGGCCTGGAAACACATTCTCTCAAGCAGGACGGCCGCTACTATGACGAGGTGCTGATGGCCAAGGATCTCCTGGGTGAGGAAAAGACAAGAAGCGAGTAGCGAGTAGCGAATAGAAACTTATTCTGAACTTGCTACTCCCTATTCGCTACTCCCTATTCGCTAGGATGAGGGCGCAATCGACTGGTGAGCCTTTGCCAATTCCGCCATGCTGGTGAAGCGGAAATCATAGTGCGGCATGTCGCCCGGGTGCATCGTGGCGCCAAATCCCTGATCCGCGTGCCGCCGATAGATCCAGCACGATTTCAGGCCGAGGTCGTTCGCCGGCTTGTGGTCATGGAACATGCTTTCAGCCGTGTGGAGCACGGCCTCCTTCGAGACGTTCAGGCTGCCCAGTTTTTCGAGCATGTACGCGAAATTCCCAAGGCTCGGCTTGTAGGAGCCGATGTCTTCGGCGGTGTAGATGGCGTCGAACTCGACACCGAGCTTTTGATTGCTGAAGCCAAAGGACTCGTTGTCGACGTTCGAAAGGATGACGAGCTTGTAGTGCTTCTTCAGGTACTGGAGCGCGCCCGCGCTGTCGGGAAACGCCGGCCATTGCCGTATGCTCAAGCCATAGTTCCGGCAGTCCTCCCACGACGCCGCGACCCCCCATTCTTCCGCGAGCCGCTTGTAAACGATCGCCAGCAATTCACGATAGAGCTTCCCGGGGGTCTGCAATTGCTGCGCCGACTCGTGGCGCGCATGCGCTTCCAAAATTGCGTTGCGGGTCAGCGGCGTCTTCGCTCGGGCTGCCAACGGCTTCAACGCCTCCACCATGCCGGTTTCCCAGTCGATGAGCGTGCCGTAGCAGTCGAATGTCAGTGCCTTGAAGTCGGTCAGGCGCATGTTGATCGCTCCCTTGGATTACGTCCACAAAAGATACGTTGTGCCGGGTCCGCCTGCGACGGCATAGTGTCCGTCGTTGAGAATGTCACGCGCAGCGCCCTCCCCGAGGCCCCATCATGAAGCACATTTTCGCTGTCAGCTGCCTGCCTGTCGCACTGCTGATGAGCCTGCCCGTCTTGGCCGCAGCGGCCCCCGCAAAACACAAGACGATCACCTGCCCGTTTTTGCAGGACGGAAGCCTGAAGTTCGACGTTCCGGCCGAGCCAAAAGACCTGCCGGAGGTCGATTTCGACTATCCGGCCAAGGCGACTTTGTTCAGTTTCAGAGACGGCAATTTGCTTCTTGTCGCAATGGACGAGGCCGAGCCCTCGCGTCTGCGCGCCGTGGTTTCGGCGCAGCTCAACAAGAAGAGCGCAAGCTATGACGGACAAATCGTGGTCGACATGGGCGGCAATCAATTGATGCTGCACAGCGGCCCGGTGCGGTGCAAAGTAGAGGCGAGTAGCGAATAGTGAATGGCGAATAGGGAGTAGCGAATGGAATGGGCTTCTACTCGCTACTCGCTACTCGCTACTGGCCGGCCTGCCATCGCGTGACCATGGCGTCATGCCGCCTCAAGGGCCTCGTGAATCTTCCGCGCCAGATCGCTTTTGCGATAGGGCTTGGCGAGCAAATTGACGCCGGGATCAAGGCGCCCGTGATGAACGATGGCGTTCTCCGTATAGCCGGAGGTAAACAGCACCTTCACGTCCGGCCGACGCTTCCTGACCTCATCCGCGAGCTGCCGGCCGTTCATTCCTCCGGGCATGATGACATCGGTGAAAAGCAGGTCGAACTGAGCCTCCCCATCGACGAGGGCGAGCGCCGCGGCGGCATTGGCGGCCGACAGCGTCGCGTAACCGAGGCTGTGTAGCTGCGCCAGCACATAGTTGCGCACCAGTGCGTCGTCCTCGACCACCAGCACGGTCTCGTGGCCGCCCACCGGCGTCCCTGTATCCGACGCGTCGGGTTGCGCCGCAGAATGCTCCGCGCTGCGCGGCAAATAGATCCTG
Source organism: Hyphomicrobiales bacterium (assembly GCA_039649225.1). Lineage (GTDB taxonomy): Bacteria > Pseudomonadota > Alphaproteobacteria > Rhizobiales > Xanthobacteraceae > PALSA-894. The sequence continues at coordinate 3,454 of JBBWZU010000780.1, forward strand.
ATCGTCGTGCCGTGCCCCACCTCGCTGTAGATCTTGATGTGCCCCAGCGACTGCTTGACGAAGCCATAGACCATGCTCAGGCCAAGGCCGGTGCCCTTGCCGATCTCCTTGGTGGTGAAGAACGGCTCGAATATCCGTTCGCGGATTGCCGCAGGGACGCCGGCGCCGGTATCGCTCACCGCTATCATCACATAGGAACCAGGCTCCGCATCCGGATTCGTCTTGGCGTAAGCCTTGTCGAGCACGACGTTGCCACTTTCCAGGGTGAGCTTGCCGCCGTCGGGCATCGCATCGCGGGCGTTGATGGCGAGATTGAGCAGAGCGGTGGAGAGTTGCGAAGGATCGGCCAGCGCGCGCCAGGGATCGTCCTCCAACGCCGTCTCGATTTCAATGTGCTCGCCGAGCGTCGGCCGCAGCAATTTCGCGGTATCCAGGATCAGCTCATTGGCGTCGATCTCGCGCGGCTGCAGCGGTTGCTTGCGGGCGAATGCGAGCAATTGCTGCGTGAGATTGGCGCCGCGCGTCGCCGCGTCGTCGATCATCTTGGCGATGGTGGCAAGCTCCGGCCTGTCGGCGACGCCTTCGGCCAGAATCTCGACCGTGCCGGTGATCACCGTGAGGATGTTGTTGAAGTCGTGGGCGATACCCCCCGTCAACTGCCCGATCGCGTCCATCTTCTGCGATTGGCGAATCCGCTCCTGCGCCATCTTGCGCTCGGTGATGTCCTCGATGACCTCGATCAGATGTTGCGGTTTGCCGTCATCGTCGCGAACGACGAGCTTGGTCGCCACGACCGCACGAATGCCGCTGCCGGATGTTTCCAGCAACAATTCGCCCATGATCGTCTGGCTGCTGGATCGAAGCGCTTGCTCGTCCTGCTTGGCGATCGAGTCTGCCTGCCGCGCGTGAAAGATATCGTGAACCGTCTTGCCGATCAGCTCGTCGCGGTGCCTTCCAAGCAGTTGCTCGTAGGCACGATTGACCAAAGTGATTTGCAGCGTCGTCGGCTCCTTGACGATGATCGGCACGGGGGCATTTTCAATAATGGTATTGAGGAATCGTTGCGTCTGCGCGAGCTGCCGCTCGGCCCGTTTCGCCTCGGTGATGTCCTCGTGCGTGGTGACCCAGCCCCCGCCCAGTGTCGGCCGCGTCACGATCGAAATTTCGCGCCCGTCAGGCGTCTGCGCGATCCGGTGCGTGATTTTTCCTTGGGAAACCTGGGCCAGGATCTCGCGGCGGAATTCCTCGGGATCCCTGGCCAGTTGACCGGCGGCGGCGCGGTGCCGGAACAATTCGGATAAGGAGCAGCCGGGCTTCACGATCTCGGGCGACAATCCGTACATCTGAATATATCGACTATTGACGACGACAACCTGGTGCTGCGAGTCGATCATCAACAGACCCTGCGACATGTTCTCGATCGCCGCGTTGAGCCGGGCGGCCTGAAGTTTGCCCTCGTTGTTGCGGCGCGATTCGCCTTCCGCGATCAGCCTGGCATTCTCGGCTTCGAGTTTTTCCGATTGCAGGCGCAAACGATGCTCGTGCTCCCTCCACCAGCGTCCCATTCCATAAGCAGCTATCAGCACCACGACCACGCCGACGGCTGAAATGATCGACGCCATTCCGGCGATGCGGGACCAGCCTTGCAATGCGGACTTTTCGATCTGTGTTGTCAGAATGAACAGAGGGAAATCTCCGAGCACGTGCGCCGCCTCGATCCGCATCGTATTGTCGATCGGGCTGAGCTTGCGCAGAACAACCGCGGGCGCGTCGCGAAGCTGGTTCTGGACGCCGTCTTCGAACCTGCGGCCGACGGCGTCCACGGACGGTATGCGCGCCAGCACGGTGCCGTCGAGGCGATTCAACGAGATTGAGCTGTCGACCTCCTGGACATCAAGGATCGATCGCCAATGGTCCTCGAAGAATTTCAGATTTACCGAGCCATTGATCAGCCCGATAAATTGATCTTTGGCGTCGTTCAGCCGGCGCGCAACGACGATGTTCCAGGCTCCCGTTCCGCGATTTTGAAAAGGTGCGCTTATGAATACCTTGAGTGCGGGATTGGCTTTGAGCGCTTGAAAATAGTCCCGGTCGGCGACATTGATCTCCGGGACCGGCCAGACCCGCGAGGAGCTGACGACGTTGCCGTCAAGATCAATCAAGCCGATGAAGTCGATTTGCGGAAGACCGACGATTTTCTCACTCAGAAGCCGATGGGTTTCGGAGTTGCCCATTCGGCCTCTGAATTGATCCTGGCCGACGATGCGTTCGGGCGTGACGTACTCCGACACGCTGTCCAGGACGAGCGAGAGAGATTGGAGCGAGAGATTGGCTTGCGCGGCCAGCGCGAGACTCCGGCGGGCGAGGTTGTTCGCCACATCATCGAGCGTGGACTCCCGCAACTTCCAGAGAATGATGACGTTCGAAACAATGATCCCCGCAACGACCAGAACGCTGGCGGCGACGAGCAGCTGGCGCCATTGCACCGATATCCGCCAGGCCCCGAACTTCATGATCATGACCAAAGCCGTTCGCGGGTGTCGTCGAAACCAGGAGCATCACGCAAACTGACCCATTTGCAATGGAGATGGGACAAAAATCGACAAATTAGCCGCCGCATGACGTCCTGGCCGAGCACCGCGCTATCGTTACGTAATTTTGCCTCCGTGTTAAGAGTTCAATGCGTTGTCGACGTGGCAACGCCGGCCGCTGCCGGAAGCGGCGAATAGCGCGTACGCTTCTGCTCGCTACCGCAAGAGCGCGTAGCAGACGCACAGCCCGAGGCTGGCCCAGACCGCGCCGCTGAAATAAAGCGACATCCAGGGGATCTCTTGCCTCCACGCCGCAAGGTCGTGCGTCACGACCCAGCGCGTGGTCACGTCGCGCAGGCCGTCGAGCGGTCGCAGCAGCCTGCCGGCATGGCCGCCCTCGGCGCGCCACCGGTTCAGGTACATCGGGACATCGACGGCCATGAGGAACGCCAGGTAGCCGGCAATCCCGACGATCGAGACCACGAGGATGGCGCGAACCAGCCCATCGAACTCCGGAATCAGCCGGCAGAGGCCGATCGCCACGATGAAGAACGCAACGGCCCAGATCGAATTCTCGACGGCGTTGTGCCGGTAGTTGGTGGTCAGCACCGCGTACCAGGAGAAGCCTTCGGCGATCAGGATCAGCGGCACGATGACCAACGCGGCGTTCACGGTGGTCTCGGCTCCCGTCATGGTGCCGAGCTGATGCAGGATGATCGCCCACTGCGCCACAAAGCAGACTTCGGCGACGGTCGCGACCGTGCGGCCGACGACGACGCTCGAAAGCCAGGTGTCGAACAGGCAGATCCGCTGGACATCCGCGCGCGGCAGGAACGAGCGGAACGCGCAGCCGAAAACATAGGCCGCGCAGAGAAAGAGCATGAGCTCGATGCTCGACGCGCTGACCAAGCCGCCGGCCGGCAACTCGGGCAGCAGACGGTACAGCCAGAACCAGGCCGCGATATTGACGGCGCTGACCAAAGTCAGGAAGCCCCACCACCAGGCCACGGGATTCGACCAGGCCAGAGAACTTGATCGAACCGAACCAGATCGCACCAAACCTGATCGAACCAAACCCGACCGCGCCGGCCATTCCACGCTCATTCACCCGCTCCGTCTGTATCCGAACTGACATCTGATCGTAATAATTGTGTCACGAATCAGAGGCGGATCACGAGGGAAATATTTGGCCGGCGGGGGCTTGTTTGTGACAGCGGGTTTGGCCCCGGATTCTCACTTGCGCGGAAATCAGCGGGGCGTACTCTTGATGCCCAAACTCGAGGCTCACATGGAGGCCGCCATGCTCGCCTTTGTTCGCTTCGCCGCACTCTTGCTCGCTTTGCCGTTCTGCTCGATTCCCGGCGCCGCTCGCGCCGAGCTGGTGCGCATCTACGTCACCAACAGCGCCGGCGACAGCATCCACGTGGTCGATCCCGCGACCAACAAGGTGGTGCAGGTCTTCAAGGGTCCGGAAGCGATGCACGGCGTCGCCTTCGCGC
>JBBWZU010000805.1:0-7790 GCA_039649225.1 Hyphomicrobiales bacterium
CGCCGTCCGGATTGCGCTCGAGGAATTTGGCGATCGGCGAATTCTCGCCGAGCGGTTCGAGCAGCTCGATCTTGGTGTTCGGCAGCGTGATGAAGACCGTGTTCACGCCGTGATCCGGCTGCGGCACCACGCCGGAGACTTCGGCGCCGAGCGTATCGCGATAGAGCCTCGACGCCTTGGCGATATCGCCGACCGCGATGGCGACGTGATTGAGCCGTCCGATCATGAAAAACTCTCTCATGGTGGGCGGGCAAGGCGAAGCGTGCCCGCCATCCGTTGCGGCGGGCACGCCGCTACGCGCCTTTGCCCGCCCTACGAAACCGGCGAACTATACCGTCAACACCTGCACCAGGCATATCGGCTTCTTGCCCCAATTTCCGGCAATCGCCGCGCGCACGCCGCGCTTGACCGATTCCTCGACCGCCTGCGGATCGCGGCGGCGGCCCTTGGGCAGGTTCTCGAACGTCGAAAGCGCCGCATCGTAGGCGATCTCCAGCATCGACTGGCGGTCGGCATTGGTCTCCGGAATGCCGAAGAGATCGACCTGCGGATCGGCGAGCAACTCGCCGCGGTCACCCAGCGCCAGCGCCACCACCACGATGCCGGAGAAGCTGAGACGGCGGCGGTCCGCGACCGTGCGCGCCTGCGCGGAAATCAGCAGCGAACCATCCTTGTAGAGCCGCGCGGCCGGCACCTCGTCGATGACGCCCGGGTCACCGGGGCCGAGCTTGACCAGATCGCCGTCGCCGCAGAGCACGATTTCGCTCACCCCCGCCTCGCGCGCCAGCTTGGCATGCTCGAACAGATGCAGCGCCTCGCCATGCACCGGCACCGCGATGCGCGGGCGCACCCAGCCGTAAAGCTCCTTCATCTCGTCGCGGCGCGGATGGCCGGAGACGTGCACGAGATGCGTGCGATCGGTGATGACCTCGATGCCCTGCCGCACCAGCCCGTTGATGACGCGGCCGACCGCCTTCTCATTGCCGGGAATGGTGCGCGAGGAGAAGATCACCAGATCGCCCTTGGAAAAGGTCACGTCGGGATGCTGGTCCTCGGCGATGCGCGAGAGCGCGGCGCGCGGCTCGCCCTGGCTGCCGGTGCACAGCGCCACGACCTTGTCGTGCGGCAGATGGCCGTAGAACTCGGTCGAGCGGAAATCATTGATGCCTTCAAGATAGCCGCACTCGCGCGCCACCTGGCTTACGCGGTCCATCGCGCGGCCGACAACGACCACCTCGCGGCCCGCCTCGGCGGCAGCTTCGGCGACCGCACGCATGCGCGCGACGTTGGAGGCAAAGGTCGTCACGGCGACGCGGCCTTTGGCGCCTTTGATCAGCGCCGCAAGGCTCTTGCCGACATCGGCTTCCGAGGGCGAACGGCCGTCGCGCACCGCATTGGTCGAGTCTCCGATCAGCGCCAGGCAGCCCTCGTCGCCGAGCGCCTTGAGCTTGGCGACATCGGTCGGCGGGCCGATGATCGGCGTCGGATCGAGCTTCCAGTCGCCCGTGTGCAGCACGTTGCCATGCTTGGTGCGGATGATCAGCGCATTCGATTCCGGGATCGAATGCGAGACCGAAACCAGCTCGACGTCGAACGGCCCGAGATTGAAGCGGCTGCCGAGCGGCACGACATTGACCGGGACGTCCTGCGCGCCGGGCTCGCTCAGACGCTTGGCGGCGAACAAAGCGGCGGTGAACGGCGTCGCATAGACCGGCACGCGCAGGCGCGGCCACAGGTCCATCAGCGCGCCGAAATGATCCTCATGCGCGTGCGTCAGCACCAGGCCCACGATGTTCTTGCGCTGCTCGATCAGGAACGCGATGTCCGGCATGATGAGGTCGACGCCGGGCAGGTCATCGCCGGCGAACGAGACGCCGATGTCGACCACCATCCAGGTGCGCCTAGCCCCCTCGCCGATCCCATAGAGAGCGAGGTTCATGCCGATCTCGCCGACGCCGCCAAGCGGCGCGAACAGCAGCTCGGGGCCGTTAGCCATGGTTCACCCCTGCGTGCGCGGGGGCGAACACTTCGCCGACCGTGATGGCTTCAAGATTGCCCGCCGGCAGGCGCAGCATCAGCCGCCCCATCCGGTCGAGCGTTTCGAATTTTCCGGACAATTCGCGGCCGGAGAGGCGCACCCGGATGTCGCCGCCGATTCCGGCCGCATGGCTGAGCCACTCGGCGCGGATCGCCGCAAAGCCTGATCCTGCGTCCCATTGCGCCAGCCGCGCCCGCATCGCGCGTGCGAGCACGCGCATCAGGTCGGCCGGCGTCACCACGGCGCCGCTCGCCGCCAGATCCGTCACCGCATAAGGCTGGCCGGCCGGATGATGCGCGCAGTTGATGCCGATGCCGGCGACCACGACGCTGCGATCGCGCACCGTCTCGCCCTCGATCAGGATGCCGGCGAACTTGGCGCCGTCGAGCAGCAGGTCGTTCGGCCATTTCAGCTTGAGGCGCGGTCCGAGATGCGGCGCAGCCTCGCCGATCGCATCGCGCACCGCCAGCGCGACCACGAAGCAAAGTTCGGGCAGATGCGCGGCGGGCAGGCCTTCGGTCAGCAGCAGGCTCGCAAACAGGTTGCCGGGCTCGGAGGTCCAGGCATTGCCGCGCCGTCCGCGCCCGGCCGTCTGGCGCTCCGCCACGATCCAGAGCGGCCCCTGCTCGCCGGCGCGCGCACGCGACAAGGCTTCGGCGCTGGTCGAGCCGAGCGTATCGAATGTCATGAGGCGGGCGCTTGCGACCGCGTCGGGATCAAGGTGCATCAAAATAGTGACTTCGCTGCCGCTGCCGCCGCGCTGATGAGCGGCGACGGGTACACGAAGAAGAATAGCATGAACACGCCGCTGATCCCGAGCACGAGCTTGAGGAGGCCCGGCATCGGGGCGAACGGCTCAAGCGGCTCGTCGAAATACATCACCTTGACGATGCGCAGGTAATAGTAGGCGCCGACCACGCTGGCGAGCACGCCGATCACGGCCAGCGCATAGAGCCCGGCCTTGATGGCGGCGAGGAAGACGAAATACTTGGCAAAGAAGCCGGCGAGCGGCGGGATGCCGGCGAGCGAAAACATCATCACGGCCAGGAAGAACGCCATGCCGGGCGAGGAGCGCGACAGGCCGGCAAGGTCGGAAATCTGCTCGACCAGCTGGCCGCGCCGGCGCATCGCCAGGATCACGGCGAACGTTCCGAGCGTCATCGCAAGATAGATCGCCATATAGACGATGACGCCCTGCACGCCCTCGGGCGTTCCGGCCGCGAGCCCGATCAGCGCAAAGCCCATGTTGCCGATCGACGAATAGGCCATCAGGCGCTTGATGTTCTGCTGGCCGATCGCGGCGAACGCGCCGAGCAAAGTGGACGCGATGGCGACGAACACCACGATCTGCTGCCATTGCGGGCCGATCGCGGGAAATGCCGTGATCGGCGCGCGCACGAAGATCGCGATCGCGGCGATCTTCGGGGCGGAGGAGAAGAACGCCGTAACCGGCGTCGGTGCGCCTTCGTAGACGTCCGGCGTCCACATGTGGAACGGCACGGCCGAGACCTTGAAGCAGAAACCCGCGAACAGGAATACCAGGCCGAACGTCAGTCCGATGCCGCCCTGCCCGGCCGCCGCCGCGATGCCGGAAAAGCTCACCGTGCCGGTAAAGCCGTAGATCAGCGAGGCGCCGTAAAGCAGCATCCCGGAGGAGAGCGCGCCGAGCACGAAATATTTGAGACCCGCCTCGGTCGAGCGCTCGCTGTCGCGGTTGCTCGCCGCCACGACGTAGAGCGCAAGGCTCATCAACTCGAGGCCGAGATAGAGCGCGATCAGGTCGGCGGCCGAGATCAGCATCAGCATGCCGGTGGTCGAGAGCAGGATCAGGATCGAGAACTCGAACTTCTCTTGCTTCTCGTTCACCAGATAGTCGCGCGCGAGCGCGATGGTGGCGGCCGAGCCGATCAGAGTGAGGATCTTCACCACCCGGGCGAAGTCGTCGACGATGAAGCTGCCGTTGAAGGCGATGAGCTTGCCGGAGGGCAGCGCATAGATGATCGCGGCGGCAAGGAGCAGCAGCACGAACGCGATTGTGTCGACCACGCCGCCGGTCCGTTCGCCGGCGAACGCGCCATAGATCAGCAGCCCCATCGCGCCAAGCGACAGGATGATTTCGGGCAGGACCGGGAGCAGCGTCAGGTTCATTTCACCACCCCGAGCATCGCGGCTTTCGGCGCGATGGCCGATTGATAGTTCTCCAGCAGTTGCGCGACCGAGGCCGCCGACATGTCGAGCACGGGCTTGGGATAGATGCCGAACAGAATGGTCAGCGCGACGAGCGGCGCCAGAATGAGGATTTCGCGCGCGCCGATGTCGCGCAGTCCCATCAGCGCGGGCTTCTCCAGCACGCCGAAGATCACCTTGCGATAGAGCCAGAGCGCGTAGCAGGCCGACAGGATCACGCCCAAAGTGGCGAGCGTCGCCACCGGGATGTTGGCCCGGAACGTGCCGATCAGCGCCATGAACTCGCCGACGAACCCGGAGGTGCCCGGCAATCCGACATTGGCCATGGTGAACACCATGAACACCAGCGCGTAGAGCGGCATGGTGTTGACGAGACCGCCATAGGCGGAAATCTCGCGCGTGTGCATGCGGTCGTAGACGACGCCGACGCAGAGGAACAGCGCGGCCGAGACGATGCCGTGCGAGATCATCTGGAAGATGCCACCGGCGACGCCTTGCGTCGTCAGCGCGAAGATGCCCATCGTGACGAAGCCCATATGCGCCACGGACGAATAGGCGATCAGCTTCTTCATGTCCTCCTGCACGAGTGCGACAAGGGACGTGTAGACGACCGCGACGACCGAGAGCGCGAAGATCAGCGGCGCAAGGTCATGCGAGGCGAACGGGAACATCGGCACCGAGAAGCGCAGGAAGCCGTAGCCGCCCATCTTCAACAGGATCGCCGCCAGAATGACCGAGCCGGCGGTCGGGGCTTCAACGTGCGCGTCGGGCAGCCAGGTGTGCACCGGCCACATCGGCATCTTCACCGCGAAGGAGGCAAAGAAGGCAAGCCAGAGCCAGGTCTGCATGCCGTGCGGGAAGTTGAACTTCATCAGCGTCGGGATGTCGGTGGTGCCGGCCTGCCAGAACATCGCCATGATGGCGAGCAGCATCAGCACCGAGCCGAGCAGCGTGTAGAGGAAGAACTTGAAGCTCGCGTAGACGCGGCGCGGCCCGCCCCACACGCCGATGATCAGGAACATCGGGATCAGGCCGCCCTCGAAGAACAAATAGAACAGCACCAGATCGAGCGCCGAAAAGGTGCCGACCATCAGCGTTTCCAGCACCAGAAACGCGATCATGTATTCCTTCACCCGGCTCTCGATCGCCTCCCAGCTCGCGATGATGCAGATCGGCATCAGCGCGGTGGTGAGGATCACGAACGGCAGCGAGATGCCGTCGACGCCCATGTGATAGAACGTGGTACCGCCGAGCCAGGCGGCCCGCTCGACGAACTGGAATTCCGGGCTGGCCGGATCGAAGCGCCACGCCAGGATCAGCGACACCGCGAAGGTGACCAGCGTCGTCCACAGCGCGGCCCAGCGCGCGTTGCGCTTGACCACCGCGTCGTCGCCGTTGAGCGTGGCGATGAACAGCACGCCGAGCAGCGGCAGGAAGGTCGTGATCGAGAGGATCGGCCAGCTCGACATCAGTGGCTCCCCGCGAACATGAACCAGGTGATCAGCCCGGCAATGCCGATCAGCATCGCGAAGGCGTAGTGATAGAGGTAGCCGGTCTGCAGCCGCACCACGTTGCGGGTGACGTCGAGCACGCGCGCCGAGACGCCGTCCGGACCCATGCCGTCGATGACGAAGCCGTCGCCGCCCTTCCACAGCACGCGGCCGAGCCAGAGCGCGGGGCGTACGAAGATCAGGTCATAGAGCTCGTCGAAGTACCACTTGTTGAGCAGGAACTTGTAGAGCGGCTCCTGCTGGCGCGCGAGCTCGACCGGAATATCCGGGCGGCGGATGTAGAAGTACCACGAGACCGCAAAGCCGATCGCCATCATGACGGTCGGCACGTAGCCGACCGATCCCGGGATCTCGTGCATGTCGTGCAGGATGTGATTGTCCGGGCCGAACTTGAGCGACTCGCGGAAGAATTCCTCGACGTGGTGTCCGGCGAACAGGTCGTTGAACGGCAGCCCGGCGAGGATCGATCCGGCAGCGAGGAAGATCAGCGGCACCAGGATGACCCACGGGCTCTCATGCGCATGGTCATAGGCTTCCTGGCTCTCCGGCTTGCCATGGAAGGTCTTGAAGATCAGCCGCCAGGAATAGAACGAGGTCAGCAGCGCGGCGACCACCGTCATCACGAACGCATAGGCGGCGAACGGATTGTGCCCCGCATAGGCCGCCTCGATGATGGCGTCCTTGGAGTAATAGCCGGCGGTGAGCGGAAAGCCGGTCAGCGCGAGCGTGCCGATGATCATCGTGACATAGGTCACCGGCAGCTTGTTCCACAGGCCGCCCATCTTCCGCATGTCCTGCTCGTGATGCATCGCGTGGATCACCGAGCCGGAGCCGAGGAACAGCAGCGCCTTGAAGAAGGCATGCGTGAACAAATGGAAGATGCCAACCGAATAGGCGCCGACGCCCATCGCGACGAACATGTAGCCGAGCTGCGAACAGGTCGAATATGCGACCACGCGCTTGATGTCGTTTTGCACCAGGCCGACCGTGGCGGCAAAGAACGCCGTGGTGGCGCCGACCAGCGTCACGACCGCGAGCGCGGTATGCGACAGCTCGAACAGCGGCGAAAGGCGCGCCACCATGAACACGCCGGCCGTCACCATAGTGGCGGCGTGGATCAAGGCCGAGACCGGCGTCGGGCCCTCCATCGCGTCAGGTAGCCAGGTGTGCAGCAGGAACTGCGCCGACTTGCCCATCGCGCCCATGAACAGCAACAGGCAGATCAGCGTCATCGCGTCGGGGTGCCAGCCGAAGAAATCGATGGTCTTGCCGACCAACGCGGGCGCGTCCGCGAACACCTTCTCGAAGTCGACTGCGCCGGTCATCATGAACAGCGCGAAGATGCCGAGCGCGAAGCCGAAATCGCCCACGCGATTGACCACGAAGGCCTTGATGGCGGCGGCGTTGGCGGACGGGCGCTGATACCAGAAGCCGATCAGCAGATAGCTCGCAAGGCCGACGCCCTCCCAGCCGAAGAACAGCTGCACGAGATTGTCCGCCGTCACCAGCATCAGCATCGCGAACGTAAAGAGCGACAAATACGCAAAGAAGCGCGGCCGGTGCGGGTCCTCTTCCATGTAACCCATGGAATAGAGGTGCACGAAGGACGACACGGTGTTGACCACCACCAGCATCACGGCGGTCAGCGTGTCGACGCGGATGCCCCAGTCTACTTTAAGATCGCCCGAATGGATCCAGGCGAACAGGACTTCCCGCGAATCCTGATGGGAGAAGCCGACGCGCCAGAGCGCCATCCAGGAGAGGACCGCGGCACCGAACAGGAACAGCGTGGTGACGAGCTCGGCCGCGCGTGAGCCGGCCGCCGGCGGTTCGCCAGCGTGGTGATCCTCCTCGTGATGCGAGGCATGGATGACCGCGTGATCGCCATGCACGGAGGGCGCGCCGCCGCCGGTGTGCGGGCCGTGATCGGCCGCGTGGTCCTCGGCGCCATGCGCGGGCGAGCCGCCCGGATGCCGCGCGTGAGCACCGGCGAGCGCGATGATGGCGGCGACGATGCAGCCGAGGAGCGGAAGAAAAACGATGGCCTGATACAT
>JBBWZU010000835.1:0-4300 GCA_039649225.1 Hyphomicrobiales bacterium
ACAGCACCTTCCGTGGCGCCTGTATTTCGCTGAAACTGAATGCCGCAGTTCTTCTGGATTGATGCCTGCTCGACCGCGACCATCTGACCCTTCAGGTTCGCAAGCTCCGCGGCCATCGGTCCGTCACCGCCGACAAGAAATGCCGCCGGCCAGAACACGACGATCGCTACTCCGGTGGCGATCTGGTCGTTCGTGCGCTTTTGGTCCTGCGCTCCAGACACCTGAGCGGCGCGCGCCGATATGCCTTGGGCTTCAGCCGCAAGCTGAGCGCAGGAATGGTTCTGATACATGACGGACGAGACGTAAGTCGGCGTAATGTCACTCGACTTCGACGCGCAACCCGCAACGAGCGCGGCTGCGAACACATACCCCAGCTTGTGCATGACAATCCCCCAGCAGGCGGATCATCCCGCAACCCTTACGTTGCGACAAGCGTATATTAACGCAGTAGGTGGATACACTTACGGTGGTACAGCGCGAGATCACGGGCGCCTGGGTTTCGGCACTTCATCGCGTTCGATGGCTTGGTGCCGCCTACAGGATTCGAACCTGTGACCCCCTGATTACAAATCAGGTGCTCTACCGGCTGAGCTAAGGCGGCGTGCGGCCCGAGGCGGCCGCGTCGAGGCAATCCAGCACCGGGCAGAGCCACGTTCTACGGCAGTGGCGCGCGCTGTCAATTGCGGACGGGAAGACGAAGTCCGAAGGTTGTACGCACGGGCTGCAGCAAGCTCCGTCATGCCCGCACTTGTTGCTGGCATCCACGCCTTACTTTCTGGGTACATCGAAACAAGGAAGGCCGGAACAAGTTCGGCCATGACGGAGTGTTTTGCACGCATCCCCCAAACGCAACAGGGCCGGCGAACATCGCCGGCCCCGCTTAAGCTTATCGCTATCCAACCTGCCGTCAGATCTTGGTGATATCGACGTCCTTGGTCTCGGGCAGGAAGATCAGCGCGACGATGAAGCTCATCGCCGCGACCACGATCGGGTACCAGAGACCCGAGTAGATGTTTCCGGTCGCCGCCACGATCGCAAACACGATCGCGGGCAGGAAGCCGCCGAACCAGCCATTGCCGATGTGATAGGGCAGCGACATGCCGGTGTAGCGGATGCGGGTCGGGAACAGCTCGACCAGCCAGGCCGCGATCGGGCCGTACACCATCGTGACGTAGACCACGAGGATGAACAGCAGCAGCGTCGTCATCACGTAGTTGATCTCGGCCGGGTTCGCGGCGGCCGGATAGCCGTGCTTGGTGATGGCGTCGTTGAGCTCCTTCACGAAAGTCGGCGTGCCGGCGGTGAGCGTTTGATCGCCGACCTTCACGGTGACCGGCGCGCCGGGAGCCGCAGGCTCATTGGCGTAGTTCACCGAGCGGGCAACGAGAGCCGATTTGGCGACGTCGCAAGGCCCGGTGTAGCTCTCGGTTCCGGTGAGCTTGAGCTGGAACGCGCACGAGGCCGGATCGGCGACGACCGTGACCGGCGAAGCATTCAGGGCCTTCTCGAGCGCCGGATTGGCGAAGTGCGTGATGCCCTGGAAGATCGGGAAGTAGGTCACGACCGCGAGCAGGAAGCCCGCCATCATGATCGGCTTGCGGCCGATCTTGTCCGACCACCAGCCGAACAGGATGAAGCCGGGCGTCGCCAGCAGCAACGCGACGGCGATCATGATCTGCGCCTGGACCGCCGGCACCTTGATGGTCTGGGTCAGGAAGAACAGCGCGTAAAACTGTCCGCCGTACCACACGACCGCTTCACCGGCGGTCGCGCCGAGCAGCGCCAGGATCGCGATCTTGGCATTGCTCCAGGTGCCGAACGCTTCCGTCAGCGGCGCCTTCGACTGCGTTCCCTCCGCCTTCATCTTGGCGAACAGCGGCGACTCGGCCAGCCTGAGCCGGATCCAGATCGAGACGCCGAGCAGGATCGCCGAGAGCAGGAACGGAATGCGCCAGCCCCAGGCGACGAAATCCTCCTCGCCCATCGCGGAGCGGATGCCGAGAATGAGCAGCAGCGCCATGAACAGGCCGAGCGTCGCGGTGGTCTGAATCCACGAGGTGTAGAAGCCGCGCTTGCCGGCAGGCGCATGCTCGGCGACATAGGTCGCCGCGCCGCCATATTCGCCGCCGAGCGCGAGGCCCTGGAACAGGCGCAGTACGATCAGCAAAATCGGGGCCGCGATGCCCCAGGTCGCGTAGGTCGGCAGCAGGCCGATCAGGAACGTGCCGAAGCCCATCAGCGTCATGGTGACCAGGAAGGTGTATTTGCGGCCGATCAGGTCGCCGAGCCGGCCGAAGAACAGCGCGCCGAATGGGCGCACCGCAAAGCCGGCCGCGAAGGCCAGCAGCGTGAAGATGAAGGCCGCGGTCGGCGCGACGCCGGAGAAGAACTTGCCGGCCAGAATGGCGGCGAGCGTGCCGTAAATGTAAAAGTCGTACCATTCGAAAACGGTGCCGAGCGACGATGCGAAGATGACCATGCGGTGTTCGCTGGTCATCGCCAAATCGCGCTCGGGAGCAGCAGTCATGGTTGCCATGAGATCCCCCTTGTTTCCTCGGAACGGGCCGGTCGCAACGCAAAGCGCCACGCCGATTCCATTTCCCGTGGGGGACGCTAGGCTCGCGAGACGTCGTTTGTCTTTGCATCTGACGTCGTACGCCATAAGTCTAGGATAGCCGATATAATTTGCTGAATTTACTTGATAATTTGGATGTAAATTTAAGATGCGCGAGAGTCTGCGCGCCGCGCCTTCAGGTACAGCAATTGGTCGCATACGCGACGCTATCCCAATGGCCCTGCGGTGAATGTGCCTGCCGTCAGATCGCCGTGATGGAGCGGTCGAGCAAGGCGATCAGCCAGGCGGCGGCTTCCAGAACGGCGGCGCGCTGCACCAGCGAGGCGCCGCGGAAGGTCTCGTTGAGCAGCTTGCGTGCGCGCGCATGCGCCGGGTTGGCACGCGCCGTCTCGCCCAACTCGCCGAGGCGCACGATCAGATCCTCGCGCCGCTGCTCCAGTGCATCGTAGCGCGCGCGAAAGCTTACGCGCGGCGGCTTGCCCTCGCTTCGATCCCGTTTCGGCATTTGCTCCGGTTTGGCTCGTGGCATTTGTTCGTGATGCTGCGCATCTGACACCGCGGCGCGCCGTTCGGCAATCGGGCGAAAGTCGTGCCCCACGCCTTGCTGGCAACGCGGCCAGAATGGCGAAAGATTAATATTACCAAATAATACCGTCCGCGCGTTAACCCCTTGCGGCAGGGATTTCGCTACGTTGATAGGCGAAATTCCTAACCGCCGATCGGTTAACTCATGCGCGCCGGATTGTGGTCGCTTCTTGCCGGGCTATGCGTGGCTTTCGCGCTCGAGCCTGCCTGTGCGCAAACCGGTCCGGTGATCGTGGTCCCGGGCAAGCCCGGCTTCCCGGTCATCATGAACGGTGTGATCGTCGATGGCGCAGTTGTCTATGGTGACTGGGGTCTCGCCAAGCCGAACAATGCCGGTCTGATCATCGAGGGCGGGGTCTATGCCGTGCCGCCGATCGCGTCCTGGGCACCCGGCTACTTTCCGGCCACCGGACGCCAGCCGCGCGTCGGGCGCCAGGAGGTCGAGCCGCCGGCGCAAGCGCGGCGCCCCGTGAACACGGATTATCATCGCGACTGGTCTATCGGGTCCGAGTTCAACAAGCCGGTCACCGAATATCCGCCGTTTGATCCGCCGCCGGTGATCGTCGCGCCGCGCGAGCCAAGAAACCGAGATTCCAACCGAAACACCAACCGAGACGCCAAGCGAAACATCCGCCGCGACGTCCGTTGACCGTTCGCTGATTGCTGAATGAAGACCGCCGGGCGAAACGGCGGAGATAAAGTTCGGGGAAACAACCCCACAGTCGATGGCTCTTTCGCCTGAGCCGTTTGTCGCGTCGAGTAACAGGAGCGTAAAACCATGTCGGGACGTCCCGTCCACCTTCTCGTGGCAGCCACGATCGCGGCTGCGGCGAGTCTCTTCGCCAGCAGCGCATTCGCAGGCTGCTACAGCTGCGGCCCGAGCGTGATCTATCAGGCCCAAACCTATCATGCGCCTGTGGTCACCTATTCGGCGCCGATGGTCTATGGCTCCGCCTACGAGGCGCCGATGGCCTATCCGGGCCGGGTGCCCTATGCGCCGGGTTGCGGCTGCGCCGCGCAGTCGCCGATGTATGTGGTGAACCAGGGGCCCGCCTATGACGCGCCGGTCGTCGGCGAAGCCGATCCGATCCCGGCCTATCACAGCTATCGCCGCGCCTATCCGTATTACGCCGGTGGTCA
>JBBWZU010000844.1:0-3578 GCA_039649225.1 Hyphomicrobiales bacterium
CAGGCCTGCGCATCGCCGTCAGTCCGGATCTCGGCCATGCGCGCGTCGACCCCGAGATCGCCGCCTGCGTGAGCCGGGCGGTTCCGGCTTTCGAGGCGCTCGGCGCCAAGGTTGACCTGGCCTTCCCCTCCTGGGGGCCGCGCGGTCCGGACCTGATCCGTGCGCTCTGGGGCGCGCCGCTGCTGGCATTCGCCACGACCGATGCGGCGCGCGAGCAAGAGATGGATGCCGGCCTTGTCGCCTGCCTGCATGACTCTGCCGGCCTGACGTGGCGCGATGTCAATGCCGCACAGGCGCGGCGTCTGGCCTACGCGGCTGACGTGGGAGATTGGTTTGCCGAAGGATTTGATCTGCTGATCACGCCATCGGCCTCGGTCGCGGCCTTCCCGCATGGCCGGCAGGTACCTGATCATTGGCCGCATCATGCATGGGATTGGCTCGCTTGGGCGGAGTTCTCCTACCCGTTCAATCTTGCGCATTGTCCCGCCGTCTCAGTGCCATGCGGGTTGACACGCGAAGGACTTCCCGTCGGACTGCAGATCGTCGGCCCGCGCTTTGCCGACGCCCGCGTCATGCGCGCCGCCGCCGCATTTTTGGAGGCAAGGCCGTTCCAATATCCAGAACAATGATGTCACGTCCGCTTTCGGCCAATGCGTATCAATTCAACCGATCGCGCGCACCTTGCGGCGATGTCTGGTAGGCTGGCCGCAAGCACAGGAGCGAAGCCATGCTGAAAATCTGGGGGCGCAAGAACTCGATCAACGTGCAGAAGGTCATGTGGACCGTCGCCGAGCTTGGAGTTGAGGCCAAGCGTGTCGATGCCGGGATGGCGCACGGCATCGTCGGTGAGCCGTGGTACGCGGATGTCAATCCGAACCGGCTGGTGCCGACCATTGACGACGATGGCGTGGTGCTTTGGGAATCGAACGTGATCGTGCGCTACCTCGCCGCGAAGCACGCGACCGGAAGCTTGATGCCAGCCGATCCCGTGATGCGCGCCAAGGCCGAGATGTGGATGGACTGGCAGCAGACCGCGCTTCTCGGCTTCGGCCCGCTGTTTGTCGGGCTCATCCGGACGCCGCCCGAAAAGCGCGACATGGCGGTGATCCGCGCCGGTCAAGAAAACACCGAGGCGGGGTTGCGCTTGCTCGACGGATACCTCGCGAACCGGCGTTACATGATTGCCGATCATCTGACCGTCGCCGATATTCCTCTCGGATGCGTTGCCTATCGATGGTACGCGCTGCCCATCCGGCGTCCGGAGATGCCGCATCTGCGCGCCTGGTATGAGCGGCTGACAGAACGCCCGGGATTCGCCCAGAACGTGATGCTTCCGCTCACCTGACGGGTCATTCAGCCTTGGTCTCTCCAGTGCGCCACAGCTCGGGGTGGGCGCGCATCCACTGCGCGTAAGCGAGCACGCCCGCGTCGAGTGTGTGAGCTGGACTGTAGCTGGTGTCGGCACGCAGCCGATCGCCCGCCAGCGGACCACGCAGGCTGGTGTAACGGGTCCAGGGCTCGGTGCCGGAATAAAGTTCGATGACGGCGCCCGGCACCGCGCTGCGCACCGCGGCGGCCACCTGTTCGGCGGTAAAATTAACGCCGTGGCCGAGATGATAGGTTGGGAATCGCAATTCCGGCGCATTGGCCGCGGCCAGCAGCCCGTCGGCTGCATCCACCACGTAGGTGAAGCTCGCGGCAAAATCGGCTCCCCCTTCGCGGATCGCGACACCTTGCAACGCACGTAGAAGATAGGAGGGGATCGGCCCGCGTGCCGGCTGATCGCTGATGATCGGCGGCCCAAAGACCCAGGAAATCCGCACCGTCGATGCGGAGAGCCCGTATTCGGTCCGATACATGCGCGTCAGCATCTCGGCGCCAAGCTTGGTTGTGCTGTAGACATTGCCGGCGGCTGGCGCCTGGGCCTCCGGGATCGGCTGCGTCGCGTCTTGGTTGAATTGGAACACCGATCCCGTGCTGACCAGCACGAAGCGCCGCCACAGGCCAAGTCTTGCGGCTTCGAGCAAGTTCGCCGTCGCGCCGATGTTGGTCGCGATTGCGCCCGAGGGATTTGGCTTGGCATAGACTTCGTTCGAGACCGCCGCCGCATGGATGCAGACGTCAACAGGATGCTTCTCGATCATGTCGTTCACGGCGCGCGCGTCAGAAAGATCGCACTGCAACCATTTGATGGACGAGCTCGCCGGCTCGCTCGCGCGCAATTCGCCGCGATGGACCGCTATCACCGACACTCCGCGCTTGGCAGCTTGCCGTACGATCGCGCCGCCCACGTGGCCCATCGCGCCGGTCACCAGCAATGTCATGGCCGTGCTCTTTCGCCGCCTAAGTTTTCACGATGTCGGCGGCCAACAAGTCAAACAGCTCGCGCGTCACCTCCGGCTTGATCCCGAACCACAATTGAAAGCCACGGACCGCCTGGTGCAGCAGCATGTCGAGACCGTTGGCGGTCTTTAATCCGCGCCGCTCGGCGGCCGCCTGCAGGCTGGTCTTGAGCGGCACGTAGACGATGTCGGATACGAGCGCGTCGTCGGCCATTCGGCTGAGGTCGATTGCGTGGTCCGGATGGCCCTTCATCCCGAGCGGTGTCGCATTGATGAGCAGCCTCCCCCCGTCCAGGAGAGACGGAATGTCGTGCCAGTGCGCGGGCTGCACGTTTGGGCCGAACCGGTCGCGCAACATCACCGCCTTTTCGAATGTTCGATTGACGACATTGACCGTCTTTATGCCGCGTTCGATCAGCCCATAGACGACGGCGCGCGCGGCACCGCCCGCGCCGAGCACGACCGCGCCTTGGCAGCGCTCGTCCCAGCCCGGAGCCGCGACATCGAGCGAGCCGAGGAAACCTGTGACGTCCGTATTGGTGGAGCGCAGCCGCCCGTTGTCGACCCACAACGTATTTGCCGCTCCGATGGTGCGGGCGCGGTCGTCCGGATCGGACAGCGCCAGCGCCGCGTCCTTATGCGGCATCGTAATGTTTGCACCGACATAGCCGTTCTCGGTGAGATTTTTGACGAAGGCCGGGAAGGCTTCCGGAGTTATTTCCTCGATGCGATAGTCGCCTTCGATTTTGTGTCGTTTGATCCAATAGCCGTGCAGCTTGGGTGAACGCGATTGCTTGGCCGGCCAGCCGATGACGCACGCGGCCCGCGTGTTGCTGCTCATAGCATCCTCCTCGACGCAGGATTCATCATGTCGGCGACCCGGACCGGCATCCCGGTTTGCGCAGATCGCGTGATCGCCAGCGTTGTCGCCAACGTGATTGTGCCGCCGCGTCCGTCAAGCACCGGCCTTTCGGTGCCACGAATGACTTTGGCGAAATTGCGCATCTGCTCGTGGTAGGCGTCCGCCGGCGTGATCTTGAGCCGTACTTGCGTCAACGGATTGTCCCAGCTCTCCTGCCCGGGCTCGTGCCAGCGATGCTCCAGCGAGGGCACCGTAATCGATCCCTTGGTGCCGGCGATGATGAAGGCATTTTCGATGTCGTGCGGCCGGTTCGGGTTCTCGCCTGAGCCCCATTCCCATGACCATGGTGCCGAGACCGTGTCGGAAACAAGCAA
>JBBWZU010000846.1:0-19443 GCA_039649225.1 Hyphomicrobiales bacterium
AGGACAAGAAGCTCGCCGCGATCGCGGTTGCGCGCGACAAGCTTGCGCCTGCGTTCAAGCCCGAGGCGATGAGCAAGCCGCCGACGGACGCCGAGAACGTGACCGCGCTCAACGAGGTCGTGACGGCGCTGAACGAAGCCGCCGAAAAGCATCCGGGCGGCGTCGGCGCGCCGGCCGCAAAGCGCGCCGCAACCGCCATCGCGCAACTTGCGAAAGCCGGGCCCGAGGTGCGCACGCAGGTTGCCGATGCATTCCTGAAACCCTTGAAGACCGCGCTCGACGACCTCAAGGACCTGGTTCAGGCGCATACCGTGACGCTCGATCAGGTGCCGCGCGAGATCGTGGAGCAATGGCAGACCGCCGACGGCCGCGCCCGCGTCGAAGTATTGCCGAAGGGCGACCCGAACGACAACGACACCATCCGCAAGTTCGCGACGGCGGTTCGCGCCGCTCAGCCGGATGCGACCGGCGGTCCGATTTCGATCCTCGAGTCGGGTGACACGGTCGTGCAGGCTTTCTTCGAAGCCGGTGCCTGGGCGCTGATCTCGATTGCGATCCTGCTCTGGATCGTGCTGCGCAAGTTCGGCGACGTGCTGCTCACGCTGGTGCCGCTGCTGCTCGCCGGTGTCGTAACCCTCGAGCTCTGCGTCGTGCTCGACATGCCGCTGAATTTCGCCAACATCATCGCGCTGCCGCTGCTGCTCGGCATCGGCGTCGCGTTCAAGATCTACTACATCATGGCCTGGCGCGCCGGGCAGACCGACCTGTTGCAATCGAGCCTGACGCGCGCGGTCTTCTACAGCGCGCTCACCACCGCGACGGCGTTCGGAAGCCTCTGGCTCTCAAGCCATCCGGGCACGTCGAGCATGGGCAAGCTGCTCGCGCTCTCGCTGCTCACCACGCTTGCCGCGGCGGTGCTGTTCCAGCCGGTGCTGATGGGTAAGCCGCGCGAGCTGCGCGACGTCTAGATCAAGAAGACATTCGCCCCGGATTTGTGGTCCGGGGCGGCAAGCATTCCAAGCCTCGAGCGTTATTTTTTCGCACTGGCCTTTTCGAGCGCCGCGGCCTCGTCGGTGATCCGCAGGCACACGTCGCTCGGTGCCACTGCGGCGCCCTTCTTTGCGGCGGTCTGCTTTGCCGGCGGAACAGTGGAGTTCTTGACCGGCGGTAGCGGTAGGGCGTTCGGCGGCGGTGTGGTCACGCGCGTCCACTTCTGCGTGAGGCACATGAAATTGGGGAACAGGCAGCCTTCGAGGTCGAGGGTATTCTCATCCGCCAGGCTGATGCTGGCGCTGTACATCTTGCCGTTCTGCGAATTGTAGATCTCGCCTTGCCACTTGCCCGCCTCCTTCGGCACCAGACCCATCAGGATCGGCATGCCGAGCGTCAGGCGTTTCTTTTTGGCGGGGTCTGGATTTTCCTCGTCGGTGCCTCCGGGCGCCTTTTCCCAGACCACGATGCCCCACATCTTACCGTTGCAATTGTCGATTCTGATATTGGCGTAGCCGTCCTTGACCAGCCAGTCGCCAACCACGGATGCATCGGCGGCCAGCGCCGTACCGGCGGCGGTCAGACCCAAAATTGCCGCGCTTGCGAAAAGAGCTTTCATTTGGCCTCAAACATCGAGTGTCGTTCGCCTAATCAACACTTTTGGTCTAGGGTGGGTTTCAGGCGGTATTTCGGCAACTATGCCGCATTGTAGCCCCCCTGGCTTCCACTAGGTTGACAGGAGCGTGACGAACCGGGAACACATGAGCATGGAATTGGGGGCGAACGTCGACATCGCGGCTTTGTTCGACGCCCATGAAGCTGACCGCTTTAGCCTGCATACGAAACGTCTCAATGAGCAGATGGTTCGTGTATTGCGAACGATCGGCTATGACGTCGGATTCTGCAAGGGACGCGGTCAGTATCTCTACGATCGGCAGAACACGCGTTACCTTGATCTGTTGAGCGGCTTCGGGGTGTTCGCGGTCGGACGCAGTCACCCGGTGATTCGCCGGGCGCTGAAAAATGCACTCGACGCCGATCTGCCCAATCTGGTGCAGATGGATGTCTCGGTGCTCGCCGGCATCCTGGCCGAACGCCTGCTCGCACTGGTGCCGCATCTCGATAAGGTCTTCTTCGCCAATTCCGGAACCGAGGCGGTCGAGGCCGCGATCAAGTTCGCGCGCGGCGCGACCGGGCGTACCGGTATCGCCTATTGCAGCCACGCCTTTCATGGCCTGACTTACGGCGCGCTGTCGCTGAACGGCGATGAGACATTCCGGCGCGGCTTCGAGCCGCTGCTTCCGGATTGCGTGTGCATTCCGTTCAACGATCTGGCGGCGCTGGAGCGCGCACTCGCCTCGCGCCAGCTGGCGGCTTTCATCGTCGAGCCGATCCAGGGCAAGGGCGTCATCCTGCCCGACGAAGGGTATCTCAAGGGCGCGCAGGATCTGTGCCGCCGCTATGGTACGCTGTTCGTTGCCGACGAAATCCAGACCGGGATCGGCCGCACGGGAAAATTCCTTGCCGGCGAGCACTGGGGCATCGAGCCCGACATGGTGCTGCTCGCCAAGGCGCTGTCCGGGGGCTACGTGCCGGTCGGCGCGGTGCTGATGCGCAAACCCATCTACGACAAGATCTTCAACCGCATGGACCGCGCGGTGGTGCATGGCTCGACGTTCTCGAAGAACGACCTTGCGATGGCGGCTGGCATCGCGACGCTGGAGGTGATGAAGGCCGAGCGCGTGGTCGAGAACGCGGCGCGCACCGGGGAGCGGCTGATCCGCAATCTCGCCGCCTTGGGCGCGAAGTACGAGCTCTTGAAGACCGTACGCGGCAAAGGCCTGATGATCGGCGTCGAGTTCGGCTCGCCGAGCTCGCTCAAGCTCAAGGCGTCGTGGAATGTGCTGGAAATCGCCAGCAAGGGGCTGTTCTGTCAGCTCATCACCATTCCGTTGTTCAAGGATCACAAGGTCCTGACGCAGGTCGCCGGTCACGCCAGCCCCACCATCAAGCTGCTGCCGCCGCTGATCATCAACGATGAGGATTGCGCCTGGATCGAGCGCGCCTTCGATGAGGTGATCGCCGACAGCCATCGCGGCGGCGCGATCTGGTCGCTCGGCAAGACGCTGGTCGAGCACGCCGTGAAGGCGCGGGCGTGAGCCCACACGGCCAAACTTCCTGGTCGACGATCAGGTAGCGCGCCTTTCGTTGCCCGTCTGTCGCGGCTACATTGCGCCCGCGAAAACGAACGGGGATTCACAGATGCGCGCCGCCTATTACGAAAAGAACGGTTCTGCCGCCGAGGTGCTGCATGTCGCCGAGGTCGAGACGCCGCAGCCCGGACCTGGCGAAGTGCGCATCAAGCTGAAGACCTCCGGGGTCAATCCCTCCGACGTGAAGACCCGCGCCGGTTTGGCGCGCAAGATCGCGTTCCCGCGTGTCATCCCGCAGAGCGACGGCGCGGGCGTGATCGACAGCGTTGGCGCCGGCGTTTCGGCTTCGCGCGTCGGCGAGCGCGTATGGACCTGGAATGGCGCGTGGAAGCGACCGTTCGGCACGGCGGCCGAATACATCGTGCTGCCCGAGGCGCAGGCGGTGAAACTGCCGGACACAGTCAGCTTCGAGGCGGGCGCCTGCCTCGGCATTCCGGCGCTCACCGCCTGGCACGCGATCGACATCGCCGGCACCAACAGCGATATGACGCTGCTGATCGCCGGCGGGGCGGGAGCGGTTTCGCACTACGCGATCCAATTTGCGAAAGCGCGCGGCGCGACCGTTCTCACCACCGTGTCGTCACCTGAGAAAGCCAAGATCGCGCGTGAGGCCGGCGCCGATGTCACCATCGACTACAAGACCGAGAATGTCGGCGAGCGCGTGCAGGCGCTGACCAAGGGCGGCGTCGATGCGGTGATCGAGCTCGATCTGACGGCGAACGCCGCGCTGCTGCCGAGCGTGCTGCGTCCCTACGGCACCATGGTGGTCTACGGCACCGGTCCGCAGGTGCAGTTTCCCGGCACGTTCTGCCTCGTCAACAACATCACGGTGAAGTTCATGCTCGTCTATGAGCTGACCACCGCGGCACGCACGCGCGCGATCGAGGACATCACGCGCATGATGGAAGCGGGCCGCCTGATGCATAATGTCGCCGCGACTTTCCCGCTCGCCGATATCATCAAGGCGCACGAGACGGTGGAGCAGGGCAGGGCGATCGGCAATGTCGTGATGGAGATCGCATGATCCCGAAAAGCATGTCCTCGACCCCGATCGGGGATGGGAACCGGTTTTCGGATACGATCATGCGCGTGAAAAACATGCGGCTTGCGCTCATTCTGCTTTTGGTTTCGACCGGCATTGCCACGGCTCAAACCCATCCTTGCGCCAAGGACGCCATCGAGAAGGCGATGCCGCTCTTGAAGCTGCATTTCGATCAGGCCGGGAAACTGGAGAACGCCGGGGTTGACGATCAGGTCAAGGTTTTGGCCCCGATCAAGGCGCTCAAAGGTAACGGCCGGTTCGATGTCCTCGAAGTGTGGGGCCACATCTACAAGGCCGACTATCGGATGCGCTTCATCTACGCGCAGGGCAAAGGCTGCACGCTGATGGGGCAGGAGATACTCGAGAACTCGAATCCCTACTGAGCCGCGACTCGCGTCGTCTCCTCGTCTTCATCCTGATGCGTTTCGATGCGATGCGGCTTCTCGCCCATCAGCCAGCTCTGCAGCCGGTCGAGATAGAGATAGACCACGGGCGTGGTGTACAGCGTCAGCAACTGGCTGAGCGCGAGCCCGCCGACCATCGCGTAACCGAGCGGCTGGCGCAGCTCCGAGCCCGCGCCGTGCGAGAACATCAGCGCGAAGCCGCCGAGGATCGCCGCCATCGTGGTCATCAGGATCGGCCGAAAGCGCAGCAGGCACGCTTCGCGGATCGATTCCTCGGCGCTCACCCCCTCGCGTTCGCGCTTGATCGCGAAATCGACCAGCATGATGCCATTCTTCTTCACGATGCCGATCAGCAGGATGATGCCGACGATGCCGATCACCGAGAGATCGAACCCGCCGGCCCACAGCGCGAGCAGCGCGCCGACGCCGGCCGAGGGCAGGGTGGAGAGGATGGTCAGCGGATGCACGAAGCTCTCGTACAGTACGCCGAGGATCACGTAGACGACGATCAGCGCTGCCAGGATCAGCACCGGTTCGCTGGCGAGCGAGTCCTTGAACGCCTGTGCGTTGCCCTGGAAGCTGCCGGAAACCGAGTCCGGCTTGCCGATCTGCGTCTCGGTCTGATTGATCGCGTCCACCGCCTGACCGAGCGCGATGCCCTGCGGCAGGTTGAAGGACAGCGTGACGGCTGGGAATTGGCCTTGATGCGACACGGACAACGGCCCGGTGCCGGAGGAGTCGAAGTTCACTAGGGTCGAGAGCGGCACCGGCGATCCGTCGGCGGCCTTCAGATAGATCTGGTCGAGCGTCCTGGTGTCCTTCTGCAGATCCGGCGAGACTTCCAGCACGACGAAATAGGAGTTGGTCTGCGTGAAGTATTGTGCCACCTGGCGCTGACCGAAGGCGTCATTGAGCGTGTCGTCGATCACCTGCGGCTGGATGCCGAAGCGCGCGGCGGCATCGCGATTGATGCTGATCGCGAGTAGCGGCGCATTCGACTGCTGGTCGCTCGAGACGTCCGCCAGCTCGGGCAGCGTCTTGAATTTTTCCAGCATCTTCGGCGCCCACTCGTTCAGCTCGGCGAGGTTCGGGTCTTGCAGCGTGTATTGATATTGGCCGCGCGAGATGCGCCCGCCGACCGTGATGTCCTGCGCGGGTTGCATGAAGAACCCCACGCCCTGCAGCTTGGCCATCTGCGGGCGCAGCCGCGCGATGATCTGGGTCGCCGTCGCGGTGCGTTCCTCATGCGGCTTGAGGCCGATGAAGAAACGCGCGGTGTTGAGCGTATTGCCGTTGCCCGAGCCGAAGAACGTCCCGAACGCGTTGATGTCGGGGTCCTTGGCGAGGACCGCGGCGACCTGCCGTTGCAGACGTTTCATTTCGACCGGCGAGACATCCTGCGCGGCTTCCATGATGCCGGTCATCAGGCCGGTGTCCTGCGTCGGGAAGAAGCCTTTCGGTATCACGACGAACATGAATGCGGTCAGGCCGATGGTCGCGAAAAACGTCATCAGCGTGATGAAGCGGTGGCGCAGCACCAGGTCGAGGCCGCGCGCATAGCCGTTCACCAGCATCTCGAACATGCGCTCGATGCCGCGATAAATGCGTCCGTGCCGCTCGCTCTCGCGCGACAGGAAGCGCGAGGCCAGCATCGGCGTCAGCGTGAGCGAGACTAGCACCGAGACCGCGATCGCCGCCGTCACCGTGAGGGCGAATTCGCGGAACAGGCGCCCGATAATGCCGCCCATCAGCAGCAGCGGGATGAACACGGCGACCAGCGAAACGCTGATCGAGACGACCGTGAAGCCGATCTCGCGCGCCCCGTCGAGCGCGGCCCGCATCGGCTTGGTGCCTTCCTCGATATGCCGGTAGATGTTCTCCACCACCACGATCGCGTCGTCGACCACGAAGCCGACCGCGATGGTCATCGCCATCAGCGACAGGTTGTCGAGGCTGAAACCGAGCAGGTACATCACGGCGATCGCGCCCGCAAGCGAGAGCGGCACGACGACGGCCGGGATCAATGTCGCGCGGACGTTGCGCAAAAACAGCAGGATCACCAGCACGACGAGGCCGATGGTGAGCGCGAGGGTGAATTCGACGTCCTTTACCGAGGCGCGGATGGTCTGCGTGCGGTCGACCACGGTGTCGATCTTCATGCTCGGCGGAATGAGCGAGGCAAGCCGCGGCATCGCGGCCTTCACGTCTTCCACGGTCTGGATGACGTTGGCGCCGGGCTGCTTGAACACCATCAGTATGACCGCTTCGCGCGGCCCCTGGCTGTTGCCCATCAGCGCCGCGATGTTGACGTCCTGCGGACCAGCGACGGCCCGGCCGATGTCGCGCACGCGCACCGGCGCGCCGTTGCGGTAGGTCACGATCACGTCGTTGTATTGCTCGGCCCTGGTGAGCTGATCGTTCGCCTGGATGGTGAAGCTCTGGCGGTCGGTATTGATCGAGCCCTTCGCCGCATTGGTGGTCGCGGTGGCGAGCACGGTGCGCACATTTTCCAGCGTCAGGCCGCGCGTCTGCAACTGCCCAGGATCGACCTGCACGCGGATCGCGGGCTTCTGCTCGCCGCCGATGATCACCTGCGCGACGCCGGTGATCTGCGAGATCTGCTGCGCCACGACGTTGTCGGCGAAATCGTCGATGGTGGTGAGCGGCAGTGAATCCGAATGCGCCGCCAGGATCAGGATCGGCGAGTCGGCGGGATTCACCTTGCGGTACGTAGGGGGTGTGGTGAGGGTCTGCGGCAGTTGCCGTCCCGCCGCCGTGATCGCGGCCTGCACGTCCTGCGCGGCGGCGTCGACATTGCGATTGAGATCGAACTGCAGCGTGATCGAGGTCGAGCCCAACGTGCTAGTCGACGTCATCTGCGTGACGCCGGCGATCTGGCCGAACTGGCGTTCCAGCGGCGAGGCGACGGTTGCCGCCATCGTGTCGGGGCTCGCCCCGGCAAGCTGCGCCGAGACCGAGATGGTCGGAAAGTCGACCTGCGGCAGCGGCGCGATCGGCAGCAGCGGGAAGGTCACGATGCCAAGGAGCGCAAGCGCGCCGGCGAGCAGCGCGGTCGCAATCGGCCGGCGGATGAAGGGTTCTGAAATGTTCATGATGCGTCGCCCGGCAGCGTGGCGACATTCTCGGGCTTGGTCTCGACCTTGGCATCCACGCGCGAGCCGGCCTGCAGCCGGTACTGCCCGTTCACCACCACCTTCTCGCCCGCATTCAGGCCCTTGGTCACGATCACGGTATCGGTGCCGACCGGAGTTGCCTCGAGCGGACGCTGCTCGGCGGTGTTGTCGGGCTTGATCACCCAGGCATACAGCCCGGTCGGGCCGCGCTGCAGTGCGGGCGGCGGAATCGTCACGACGTTCGCCTTGGTGTCGACCTGCGCGCGCACGCGCACGAATTCACCCGGCCAGAGCCGACTGTCATCATTGGCAAAGCGCGCCTTCAGCCGGATGGTGCTGGTCGCCTGATCGATCTGGTTGTCGATCAGCATCAGCTGGCCTTGGGCCAGTTGCGCGCGGCCGTCTTGATCCCAGGCGAATACGTCGACCGGCCCGCGCAGCATTGCCTCGCGTACTGCGCCGAGATTTTTCTGCGGAAGCGTGAAGATTGCGAGTGACGGCTTGATCTGGGTCAGCACGGTGAGCGGATTGGTATCGGTTGTGTGGATGATGTTGCCGGCATCGAGCTGGCGGAAGCCGACGCGACCGTCGAACGGCGCCGTGATGGTCGCATAAGAAAGTTGCGTCTGCGCGTTGTCGATCGCACCCTGGTCCGCATCGATCATGCCTTTGAGCTGATCGACTTTTGCCTGCTGCTGGTCGAGACTTTGCTGCGTGGCGTAGTCGCGCTTGGCCAAATCGGCAAAGCGCGCGAGATCCTTCTGCGCCGAGATGAGCTGCGCCTGATCCTGCGCCTTCTTGGCGGTGACCTGTGTGAGTGCAGCTTGCAACGGCCGCGGATCGATCACGGCGAGCGTGTCGCCTTTATGCACCTCCTGACCTTCGGTGAAATTGACCGATTGCAGCGTACCGCTGATCTGGGCGCGGATCGCCACGGTGTTGGAGGCCGACACGGTGCCGAGCGCGTCGAGATAGATCGGAACGTCGCGGCTGGCGGCCTGCGTGACCGTCACGGGAATCGCCGGCGCCTGCCGGGCAACGGGCTTTGCCACGGGGCGCGTCTGCCAATAGTAAGCGCCACCGCCGGCGAGCGCCGCGACGACGAGAAGCGTTGCGATGACGCCCTTGCGGGACTTGCGCCGGGGCTTAGTCCCGGGATGTTCGATCAGCTGCATGGTTCACCCGAGCCATTATTGCCCAACTCGGGGAGATATTGCGCTGCAGGACCTCTCGGGAGACTGACCGGAAAATTAAATCGACGTAATGGGCAACGGTCTGACGCGATCGTGAACGGGGAACTGCGCCGAAAATCCGGCGGCGCCTGTTAACGCGCCACCACTGGTCGTGCGGCGAGCACCGGCTCGCGTACCGGGATTCCCCTAAATGGCGAGCCCTCCTCGAACCACGACTTCGGCGCCGGATGGCCCCACAGCGTCTGGCGCTGCGGATCATCAAGCGTCCAGCGGATCGGTTCGTGATCGGTGTCAACGGTAAGATAGTCGGAGGTGAACAGCTCGATGCGGTGCTGATCCGGATCGCGCACATAAAGGAAGAAGGCGTTGGCGATGCCGTGCCGGCCGGGGCCGCGCTCCATGTTGGCGAGATAGCCCGAGGTCGCCATCACGTCGCAGGTGTTCAGAATGTCGAGCGCGTGCGCGTTCCAGACGCCGATATGATGCAGCCGCGGCCCGCGCCCGTTCGTGAAAGCAAGATCGTGGGTACTGCCGCGGCGCTGCATCCATACGGCCCAGAGCTTCGGATCGGCTCCTTCGGTCTCGGTCGTCTCGGTCAGGCGGAAGCCGAGCTGGATGTAGAAGTCGTAAGATGCCTGCACGTCCGGCGTGAAGCAGTTGATATGGTCGATGCGCTGGATGCGCGCGCCCTTGTAGGCCGCATATTTCTGCAGCAGCGAGGGCACGCGGTCCATTTTGAAATAGAGGTCGAGCGGCATGCCGACCGGATCCACGGTGCGCAGCGTGCGCCCCTGGAACGGCAGGTTCGGCCAGGACACCGGCAGGCCGCGCGCGGAGAGCCATTCGGCGGCCTTGTCGAGATCCTCCTCGCCCGCGACCTTGAAGCCGATCGCGAGCGCCGCGATGTCCTCCGACTTGCGCAGCACCACCGAGTGATGATTGCGCTCCTCCACCCCGCGCAGATACAGCGCATCACTGTCCTCGTCGGAGATGATGTAGCCGAGACAGTCCACATAGAACGCGCGCGACCGAGCAAGGTCGGACACGCCGAGCTCGACGTGGCTGGCGCGGATGATGTTGAAGGGCGGATTGAAGACGGGATCGCGGAGGGGCATTTGGTTTGGTCTCTCCCAAGACTCGGTTCTTTCTAGCTCGTCCCGATCTTCGGTATCTTGTGGTTATCGAGCGCGATCGCGATGTTCTTCGTTTCCATGTAGAAGTCGAACGAATAGTCGCCGCCGTCGCGGCCGATGCCGGAAGCCTTGGTGCCGCCGAACGGCGTCGGCAGGTGCCGCACGTTTTCCGAGTTGACCCACACCATGCCGGCCTCGACCCCCTGCGCGAAGCGGTGCGCGCGGCCGACGTCCTTGGTCCACAGATACGCGGCGAGCCCGTAACGCACGTCATTGGCGATGGCGAGCGCTTCCTCCTCGTCGGCGAACGGGATCATGGTCAGCACCGGCCCGAAGATTTCCTCCTGCGCGATCCTCATGGTGTTGTGCGCGCCGAGATAGAGCGTCGGCGCAACGAAGTTGCCTTTGCCTGACACTCGCCCGCCGCCGATGATTGTCGCGCCTTCTTTCTCGGCGGCTTTGATATACGACAAAACCTTGTCGACGTGGCGCGGATGGATCAGCGGCCCCATCTCGGTCGCGGGATCGAGCGGGTGGCCGACCTTGATCTTCTTCATGCGCTCGGCGGCGCGCTTGGAAAATTCCTCATAGATCGAGGCCTCGACCAGCGCGCGGCTGGATGACGTGCAGCGCTCGCCGTTGAGCGAGTAGATCATGAACAGCACCGCATCGAGCGCGCGGTCGAGATCGGCGTCGGCGAACACCACCACCGGGTTCTTGCCGCCGAGCTCGAAATGCACGCGCTTCAAGGTCCGCGCGCCCTGCGCCATGATGGCGCTGCCGGTCGCGCTCTCGCCGACGAAACCGACCGCCTTGATGTCGGGATGCTCGGTCAGCGCGCGGCCGGCATCTTCGCCGAACCCGTGCACCGTGTTGAGCACGCCCGGCGGCAGGCCTGCGTCGAGGCAAATCTCGGAGAGCAGCGTCGCGGTGAGCGGGCTCCATTCGGCCGGCTTGTGCACGACGGTGCAGCCTGCCGCCAATGCGGGCGCGATCTTCCAGGTCGAGAGCATGAACGGCGTATTCCAGGGCGTGATGACGCCCACGGGGCCGATCGGCTGGCGGATGGTGTAATTCAGGTGCGTGTCGGTCGGCAGCGAGAGGCCGTCATTCGCGCCCGGCGCGCGGTCCGCATAGAAACGGAAGTTCTCGGCCCCGCGCAGTGCCGCCTTCGACATGTAGCGGATCGGCTGGCCGGTATCGTGGCATTCGACATAGGCGATCTCGTCGGCGCGCGCCTCGATCGCGTCGGCGATCTTGTGCAAGAGCTTGCGCCGATGATCGCCGCTGGTCTGGCTCCAGCCGGTGCGGAACGCCTTGGTGGCGGCTTTTGCCGCGCGATCGATCTCGGCGGCACCCCCGCGCGCGACTTTTGCGATCACGCTGTTGTCGATCGGCGAATGCGTCTCGAAGGTTTGACCATCGCCGGCGTCGGCCTTGCCGTCGATCAGATGTGTGACGGTCTTCTGGCGGAAGCGCGCAAGAAAGCCTTCCGCCTTGGCAATCGTCGCCTCGAGCGCGTCGCTCATGCGGCCGTGGCCTCTTTCCCGGACGCCTTGCGCTCGCGCATGCCGTTGCGCAGCAGCCGCGTGTCGGGATCGATCTCGTGGATTTCGACGGTCAACGCCAAAGGCCGCGCCTTGAACACGATATCGAGCGTCTTGTTGGCCTGATCGTAGATGGTCTGCACCATCGCCTTCTTCTGCTCGAGGCTGCGGCCCTTGCGGGCGCGGATATCGATGTGCACGAAGGCGTTCTCGGGGCTGCCGTCGCCGACACGGTAGTGCTCGCGGCGCATCAGCCGCGTGCGCACCGCCACCGGCTCGGCAATGCCGGACGTGATCGCCGCCCGATGGATGTCGTCGACCAGATCCTCCGGCAACAACTCGGCTTCGATGTTGGCCGAATATTCCACGATCACATGCGGCATGATTTCCTCCGATTGGCACGGCCTGCGTTGACGAGCGGTGCGAATTTTCTCATGTTCTGGGCGAGCCAAGCCATCGCGTCAAGCGACGCCAGTTCGGGACGATAGCATTGAAAATCGCAACATTCACGGCCGGCGGCCGCACCAGCTATGGCGTCGTCGTGGGCGAGGGCATCGTCGATCTGGCCGGACGCCTTTCGCACAAGACCTTGCTCGATCTCCTGCGCGCCGGCGCGCTCGATGAGGCGCGCAAGACGGCGAGCGCCAAGCCGGACATCGCGCTCAAGGATGTCACGCTGTTGCCGCCGGTCCTCGGCCCGGAAAAGATCCTGTGCATCGGCGTGAATTACGCCAATCGCAACGCTGAGTATAAAGACGGCTCGGAGCAGCCGAAATACGCCAGCATGTTCTTCCGCACGCCGGGTTCGTTCGTCGGACACGGGCAGTCGCTGGTGCGCCCCAAGGTCTCGCCGCAACTCGACTATGAGGGCGAGATCGCGCTGATCATCGGCCGCGAAGGCAAGCACATCGCCAAGGAACGCGCGATGGAGCATGTCGCCGGCTACACGCTGTGCAACGAAGGCACCATCCGCGACTGGGTGCGCCATGCCAAATTCAACGTCACGCAGGGCAAGAACTTCGATGCCTCGGGGAGCCTTGGTCCTTATTTCGTTTCCGCCGACGAGATCGACCCGGCCAAGGCGCTGCATTTGACGACAAAGGTGAATGGCGAGACGCGCCAGGACGACACCACGGCGAACCTGATCTTCACCTTCGCCGACCTGCTCGCCTACATCACGATCTTCACGACCGTGAAGCCGGGCGACATCATCGTGACCGGCACGCCGGTCGGGGCGGGGGCACGCTTTGATCCGCCACGCTGGCTCAAGCCCGGCGATGAGGTGGAAATTTCGGTTCCGGATATCGGCACGTTACGCAATCGCGTCGTGGACGAAGTCTAAGCGTACCACCGGATGGTCAGCACGATCGCCAGCAAAGCGCCGAGCGCTCCGATCCACGCGCCTGCAAGCCGCAGGCACACCGCATAGGGCATCGTGGTCGGCGGCGCGCGTAGCGAGGGGGCAGGGCGGCATTTCAGCGTGACGCGGTCCGCAGCCGTTCGCATGTCGGCGCAACGCGTGTCCGCTGAGAACATCTCTCGTTCTGAATGGTCGGCGATCGAAGCCATGGGCCTGTCGCACCTAGTGTTATTTGAGAGCTGCGGCGAATTTTGGCCCAGGCTTGTCGACAGTCAATGAGTATTCACCAGTTTAGAGCTTTTGTAGACTGTGTTAACGTTGACCGCGCCGCAGCATACTTAACGGCACTCAAGGTTTCGCATTAGTTTGGAATCCATCCAAAAAGAGCTTTTCTTTTTGCAAGCCGGATCATCTTGACCTAGATCAACGTCAGGTCCACCGGGTTGGCGACTAAGTGTCCGTATGATCGTTTGTTCCTGCAACGTTTTGACCGACCGCGAAATCCGGTCAGTTATCGACAGCGCCACGGCCCGGCCCGCAACGGCCAACCAGGTCTATGGCTGTCTTGGTTGCAGCCCGCAGTGCGGGCGGTGCGCGCGCACCATCCGCAAGATCATGGACGAGGCGCTCCAGGCCTGTCCGGTGAATTGCCCGGTCGCCTGCGCGCACAATCACATCGCCGCCGAAGTCGATTAATTCACAGCAGCGACCAGCGCCGCGCGGGCGTTTTGCCACGCCTGCTTGATGCCCCGTGCCAATCACACTAGAACGAATTTAATCTTCATCCGGCGCGGAACCGCGGCCGCAAGTTCAAAGGAGCTCACGCCATGAAGGGCGACGCCAAGGTCATCGACTATCTCAACAAGGGCCTGCGCAGCGAGCTCACCGCGATCAATCAATTCTGGCTGCACTACCGGCTGCTGGAAAACTGGGGCTACAACGAACTTGCCAAGAAGTGGCGCAAGGAATCGATCGAGGAAATGGTCCACGCCGACAAGTTCGTCGACCGCATCATCTTCCTTGAAGGCTTTCCCAACATGCAGGTGCTCGATCCGCTGCACATCGGGCAGAACGTCAAGGAAATTCTCGAGGTCGATCTCCAGGCCGAGATCGACGCGCGCGCCCTCTATCAGGAGGCGGCGGCGTATTGCGCGTCCGTGAAAGACTTCCCGACGCGCGATCTCTTCGAAGACCTGATGGCCGACGAGGAAGGCCACATCGACTTTCTGGAAACCCAGCTCGATCTCGTCGATAAGCTCGGCCTGCAGCTTTATTCTCAAGGCCACATGGGCAAGCCCGGCAAGGCCGAGGACTGAGCCGGGATCAGTCGTCCCCGGGGCTGAATACACGCGCGCTCCGCCTGCGGCGGGCCCGCAGTGCCGGGAGCGTGTGCCATCGCGCATGCAGTATAATTCCGAATAACGGGCTTGAGTCCGTTGAGGAACATGCATTATAGTTCCTCTCAAGAGGGTAAGCGGTGACGGTCGCGATCCGGCCATGGCCGCAGTAGAATGGCCCCGGAGCTACAAAAACGGCGCGCCCATGATGGCGGCCAACCAGATGGGAGGATCTGATGAGCAAAATCGAAATGCTTGGCGCCACGCGGCGCGATCTGCTGAAAGGTGCTGCAGCTGCGGGCCTTGCCGGCGCATTTCCGCTGCCGGCCTTGGCGCAGGGCGCGCCGCTGAAGGTCGGCTTCATGCTGCCTTACACCGGGACCTACGCAAAGCTCGGCAAGTTCATCGACGAGGGCTTTCGCCTCAAGGTCGAGATGCTGGGAGGCAAGCTCGGCGGCCGTGCGATCGAATACGTGCAGGTGGATGACGAGTCCGAGCCCGCCAAGGGCACCGACAACATGAATCGCCTGGTCGGCCGCGAGAAGGTCGACTTCGTGGTCGGCACCGTGCATTCGGGTGTCGCGATGGCGATGGCCAAGGTCGCCAAAGACACCGGCACGACGCTGATCGTGCCGAATGCGGGCGCCAACGACGTGACGCGCGCGATGTGCGCGCCGAACATCTGGCGCACCTCGTTCACCAATTGGCAGCCCTGCTTCCCGATGGGCAAGGTCATGTACGACGCCGGCCATCGCAACGTCATGACCATCACGTGGCGCTACGCCGCCGGGCAGGAGGATGTCGAGGCGCTGAAAGAGAGCTTCGTGAAGCTCGGCGGCAAGGTGACCGAAGAGCTTTATCTGCCGTTCCCGCAGGTCGAGTTCCAGGCGCTGATCACCCAGATCGCGCAGAAGAAGCCGGATGCGGTGTTCGCGTTCTTTGCCGGCGGCGGCGCGGTGAAGTTCGTCAAGGACTACGCGGCGGCAGGATTACGCGCCTCGATCCCGCTCTATGGCCCGGGCTTCCTCACCGACGGCACGCTGCCGGCGCAGGGCGCGGACGCCGAGGGCATCAAGACCACGCTGCATTATGCCGACGATCTCGATAACCCGGCCAACAAGGCCTATCTGGCGGCGTTCAAGAAGAAGGTCGGCGAGGAGGGCGACGTCTACGGTGTGCAGGGATACGATGCCGCGGCGTTGCTCGGCATCGGGCTCGACGCCGTGAAGGGCGACATCGCGGCGCGCGAGAAAATGTACGCCGCCATGCAGGACGCCAAGATCGATTCCCCGCGCGGCCCGATCAGCTTCTCCAAGGCGCACAACGTCGTGCAGAATATCTATCTGCGCGAGGTGAAAGGCGGCATCAACAAGTACATCGCGGTGGCGCATGCCAATCTCGCCGACCCGGCGCTCGGATGCCGGGTGGCGAGCTAGTCTCGAGACTCGCTGACGTAACCTCGCCCCGCTTTCGCGGGGCGAGGGAATACCCGGAGTCCCGATGGACCTTGCCACCTTCGCCGTCCAGCTTCTCAACGGCGTGCAGTATGGCCTCGTGCTGTTCCTGGTCGCGAGCGGGCTGACGCTCGTGTTCGGCATTCTCGGCGTCATCAATCTCGCGCACGGCGCCTTCTACATGCTGGGCGCATACGTCGCCTATTGGCTGACGCTGCAGACCGGGAGCTTTTTGGCGGCCCTCGTCGGCGGCATCGCGATCGCGTTCGTGGCGGGACTTGCGCTCGAAAGCCTGTTCATCAAGCGCCTCTATGGCCGCGACCATCTCTCGCAGGTGCTGCTGAGCTACGGCCTGATCCTGGTGCTCGACGAGCTGCGCCACATCCTGTTCGGCAAGGACGTGCATTCGGTCGCGCCGCCGGCTTTTCTCACCGGCTCATTCAAACTTACCGATGTGCTCTCGTATCAGAATTATCGCCTGGCCATCTGCGCGTTCTGTCTTGCCGTCGCGGCCGCGATCTTCTTCGTCATCGCCAGGACCCGGATCGGCATGATCGTGCGCGCCGGCGCCGAGAACCGCGACATGACCCGCGCGCTCGGCATCCGCTCCGATCGCGTCAACCGCCTGGTGTTCGCGACCGGTATCGCGCTCGCGGCGCTCGCCGGCATCGTGGTCGCGCCGATCTCGACCGTCTATCCCGGCATGGGCGACCAGATGCTGATCCTCTCATTCGTCGTCGTCGTGCTCGGCGGCATCGGCTCGATCACCGGCGCCGCCATCGGGGCGTTGCTCATCGGGCTCACCGACACGTTCGGACAGGTGCTGTTTCCCTCTTTCGCCAGCATCTCGATCTATCTGGTGATGGCGGCGATCCTGCTCTGGCGCCCGCACGGCATCCTCGGCGCGCGGGACGTATGATGCAGCGTGCCGCGCGGCTGATCGTTCTCGCGCTTCTGGTTGCCGCGGTCGCGCTGCCGTTTGCGGCGCCGACCTATTACATGCAGTTCGCCACCAAGGTGCTGATCCTCAGCATGCTGGCGATGGCGCTCAATCTCGTGGTCGGTTTCGGCGGTCTCGTCAGCGTGTGTCACGCCGCCTTCTATGGCATCGCCGGCTATGTACTGGCGATATCGGCGCCGAAATATGAGCCCGCCTCGCTCTGGCTCACGCTGCCGCTCGCGTTGCTGGCGTCATCCGCGGCGGCGCTTGTCCTCGGCGCGCTGTCGCTGCGCACGCGCGGCGTCTACTTCATCATGGTGACGCTCGCGTTCGGCGAGATGCTGTTCTATTTCTTTCACGATACCCAGTTCGCGGGCGGCTCCGACGGCGCATTCATCAACCTCAAACCCGAAGCGATGCTGTTCGGCGTCAATCTGCTCGACCTCGACAGAGCGCGCGTGTTCTACTGGGTGGTGCTGGCGCTTGCGGTGCTCACCATTCTGCTGCTGCACACCATCACGCGCGCGCCGTTCGGCCGCGCATTGGCTGCCGCGCGCGACAATGAGCGCCGCGCCCGCTCGCTCGGATTTCCGATCTATCGCGTTCGCCTCGCCGCCTTTGTGATTTCCGGCGCGCTGGCCGGACTTGCGGGCTATTTCGCCGCCGCGCAGTTCGGCTTCGTCGCGCCCGAAATGCTCGGCTGGCATCAGTCGGCAATCGCGCTGGTCATGGTCGTGCTCGGCGGCCAACGCAGCGTCGCGGGGCCGCTCGCGGGCGCTGTCATCGTGATGGGCCTGGAGGAGACGCTGAAAGGGCTGACCGAGCACTGGAAGCTGATCGAGGGCCTGATCATCATCGCGATCGTGCTGGCGTTCCCGAGCGGGCTTCAGGGCCTGGTCGCGCGTGTGCTTGCCGAGCCGGAGAGCGATCATGGCTGAGATCGCGCTGCGCATGGTGGCGTTGTCGAAGCGTTTCGGCGGGCTCGCGGCGGTGAGCGACGTGTCGCTCGACTTCGCCGTTGGTGAAATCCATGCCGTCATCGGTCCGAACGGGGCGGGAAAATCGACGCTGGTCAATTTGCTGTCGGGCGATTTCAAGCCGACCAGCGGCGATATTTTTCTAAGCGAGGCCAACGTCACGAGATTGGGTGCCGACAAACGCGGCCTCCTCGGCATCGGCCGCTCGTACCAGAAGACAACGATCTTTCCCGATGCGACGGTGTTCGAGAATGTGCGCCTCGCCGTGCAGGCGCATGCACCCGCTGCGGTCGCCCTGATGGCGCGCGCGATCAACGAGTTGGCCTTGCGGACGCGCACCGATGCAGCGCTATCCACCGCCGGACTGAGCGCGCGCGCCGGCATCCGCGCCAATACGCTCAGCCACGGCGAACAGCGCCAGCTCGAGATCGCCATGGTGATCGCGACTGACCCGAAGGTCGTGCTGCTCGATGAGCCGCTCGCCGGCATGAGCGGTTCGGAATCGCGCGACATGGTCGCGCTCATCAAGACATTGCGTCACGGGAGAGCGGTGCTGCTGGTCGAGCACGACATGGATGCGGTGTTCGCCGTCGCCGACAAGCTCACCGTGATGGCTGACGGGAAAGTCATTGCCAGCGGTGCGCCCGAGGATGTTCGCCGCCATCCCGCCGTGCGTACCGCCTACCTTGGCGCGGAGACGCTGCACACATGAGCGCGCTTCTCGCCGCCGAGCAACTGCATGCGTTCTATGGCGCGATCCATGTGCTGCACGGCGTCGATCTTGCCGTCGCACGCGGCGAGACGGTCGCACTGATGGGCCGCAACGGCATGGGCAAGACGACGCTGCTGAAATCCCTGATGGGCCTGGTGCCGCAGCGGCGCGGAAAGATAGTGCTCAATGACCGCGACATGAGCGCCGTCGCGCCCGAAGACATGGCGCGTGGCGGCGTCGCCTTCGTGCCGGAAGGCCGCGGCATCTTTGCCTCGCTGACCGTGGTGGAAAATCTCGTGATGGCGGCGCGCCCGGCGCCGGACGCGCGCTGCGACTGGACGCTGGAGCGCATCTTCGCGCTGTTCCCGCGCCTCGCCGAGCGGCGGCATCACTGGGGCAACCAGCTTTCCGGCGGCGAGCAGCAGATGCTCACCATCGGCCGCGCGCTGATGACCAATCCGGATCTGATCCTGATCGATGAGGCGACCGAGGGGCTCGCGCCGATGATCGCGCAGACCATCTGGCAGACGCTGGGCACGATCCGCGACCAGGGGATCGCCGCGATCGTGGTCGACAAGGATTTCCGCGCGCTCTCGGCGCTGGCCGACCGCGTGCTGCTGATGACCAAGGGCGAATTGGTGTTCACCGGCACGCCGGCGGAGCTGAAACAGCAGGGGGAGCTGTTGGAAAAGCATTTGGGGGTGTGAGCGCTACCTGGAAAACTCCGCCCTCATCCAGAGGAGCGCCCGCAGGGCGCGTCTCGAAGGATGGCCACAAACGCTGCGCGCGCGCCCTCGTCCTTCGAGACGCATCGCTACGCGATGCTCCTCAGGATGAGGGCTTTTCAAAGAGTGCCGCGGAAGTCGCGATCAACTCCTTCACGCACAGCTCAACACTCTTGCCCGACGTATCGACTTGTCCATGCGAGCGGCCGTACTCGGCGGCGCGCGCATCCAATATCGCCACCAGATCGTTCATGGCGTCGCGATTGTGCGCCATCGGACGGA